>JAKOMY010000105.1 GCA_022702225.1 Microbacteriaceae bacterium
AGGATCCTCGGGGTGCGGACCTGCCGAACCCCGGCGTCGACGAGGTGTCGGTGCGGGAGTATCTCGTCGCCGGCGGCCGCCAGGGCCTGACCGTCGAGGAGATGTTCCCCACCTGATCTCGTCTTCACCAAACACCGCGCTGGCTTCTTTTCCTGGCGTGGAACCGTATCTTCGCACCTGACCACCGTTCGTATCCCCCGCTCTCGAACCGACCACTTCTTCTGCCCGAGACTCGACGATCCAGTGAGATCCGACGTCGACGTGCATAACGGCTCAATCGAGGGGGGCCATGGTTCGTTGGAGCACGCTGGTCGAGTCGGCATCGTTCGATCAGCTCGGCACACTCGATGCGAGCGACATCTCCGATCACGCCAACCTGCTGGCGGAACGTCGCCTTCGCCCGCGCGATCTGTACCGGCGCTGGGAGGAACAGCAGTGGTCGGCGGACGCCGTTCGTCTCGATCGTGATCGCGACACGTTTCAGACCCGCCTGCCGCGCACGCTGAGGCGTCAGCTCGAAGCCACGATCTCGACGTTCATCGTCGGCGAGTACACGGGGCTCGACCTGCTCGCGCCCGTCCAGCTCGGTGCGCCCGATGAAGAGGATCTGATCTTCCTCGGCACCCAGGTCGCCGACGAAGCCCGTCACGCACGCCTGATGTTCCGCGTCGGTCACGAAGTGCTGGGGTATGACCCCGACCCGACGATCATGCTGCGGCAGGCCTGGCAACTGGCGGAGCAAGAGCACCGGGATCTCGCGCTGCTAGAAGGCGAGATCATGCGGGCGAGTGTCGCGAATCCCCGCGACTACGAGAAGTGGCTGCGGTGCGTCACCCTCTTCCACCTCGTGACCGAAGGCGTCCTCGCGGTGAGCGGTCAGCGCTCGATCGTGCGTGCCCTGGGGAAGACCGACCTGCTCCCCGGCATCCGCTCCGCCTTCGCGGCGATGTGTCGAGACGAGTCACGTCACATCAGCTTCGGTCTGCACGCGCTGCGTACGGGCATCCGAGAGGGCCATGCCGACGCGATCTACGACGTGCTCGAGAGGGCCATGCCGCTCGCGCTCGTCCTCACCGACCGACTGCAGCCCACCTCGGCCTTCCTCGCGGCGGACTCCCACGAGGCGCGCGCCGCGACGCAGACCGGCGTCGACTCGTTCCTGCGGGGTATGCGGTGGATCGGAGCCGACCCCGCTTTCACTCGCCACGTGGTCGACCGGGCACGGGTGGTCGCGCCCGAACGCATCGAGGGCCGGCACGTACGAGAGCACACCGGGCGCGTCGCCGCCCCGATCGAGAGGAACCCCTCATGACCCCCGACGACGTCATCGCAGGGCTTCGCGCCTTTCTCGCCGACATGCTCGACCTCGCGCCGGAGTCGATCCGGCCGGAGAGCACCCTCTTCGACGATCTGGATGTCGATTCGCTGTCGGTCCTGGAGCTCGCCGTCTTCTCGGAAGAAACCTACGACGTCGATCTCGAGCCCCTCCTGCGCGAAGCGCACACGGCGGGTGACCGCGCCGAGGTGACTCTGGCGTGGCTCGCGGATCGGATCGTCGCCGCCCGCAGCCCCGCGCCCTCGCAACCCGAGGCGGCGTCATGAACCATCGAGTCGCCCGCGCGAACCCCGCGTCGCCCGCGACCCGCACTGCGACCACAGAAAGGAGGTGACGACATGCAGGCGATCCTCAACCTCCAGAAGCTCGAGGCGGCCACCGACGTCTCGGCCATGGCCGCGAGCACGGTCAGCAATCACTGCGTCCGCTGAGCACGACAGCGCGCTCGAAGGCGATCCACGGAAAGGAGGGGAACATGTCGATCCTCGATCTGCAGAAGCTGGAGACGGCTCGAGAGACCGCCGACGGCTTCGCCGCGGTGAGCAGCATCAGCACCCACTGCTTCTGATCGCACCGTGATGGGGCGGGTGCGCGCACCCGCCCCGGTCGTCGGAACCGCCGTTTGGTGGGGGAGTGACCTCTCCCACCAAACGTGCGACCTCGCTCATTTGTGGAAGACACGGAGAACGAAATGACTCACAACGAGGATGACGTGAAGACCTGGGTCGCCGAGTGGCGCCTGTGGGGCGGAGTCTCCATCGTCGTGCTGCTCGTCTGGGGTGCGTGGTGCCTCATGCGCGGGAGCTTCGACACCTTCTGGCCCCTCGGTGCGATCGTCGTGTGGGCCGGGGTCCTCCTCTCGGCCCCGCTCTGGCCCTCTCGGCGTAAGCCCGACACCTCGGACGACGCCTCCCGACCGAATCCGGAGGGCCGTCGCGATGTCTGAGCGGATCGTGGTCACGGGGATGGGGGTCGTGACGCCGATCGGATCCACCGTCGCGACGTTCTGGTCGGCGCTTCTCTCAGGACACTGCGGCGTTCGCGACATCGACGGATTCGAGGTGAGCGACCTCGGAACGCGTTTCGCGGGTCAGGTCGACGACGCCGACTACCACCCCCTCGTGCCGGCCAAGGTCAGACGACGTGTGGACCGGTTCGTGGTGATGGCCCTCGCCGCAGCCGTTCAGGCGGCCGGGCAGAGCGGACTCGATGAGAAGGTCGATCCCGCGCGCCTCGGAGTCTGCGTCGGCACGTCTGCCGGTCCCCTTGCGACGAATGCGGAGGCGAGCGCGGCACTTGCCGTCGGCGGTGCGCACGAGCTGCGGCGTCGGTTGCCCTACCTGGCCGCCAGCGGATCGATGGGCGGCGCGGCCGCCGAGATCGCGAGAGCCCTCGACGCGCGGGGACCGTCTCTGACCGTCTCCACCGAGTGCTCCAGCGGAGCCAACGCCATAGGGCTGGCGACGGCCCTGCTGCGGGCGCGGGTCGCCGACGTGATGGTCTGCGGCGCGTCCGACGCCACGGTCACCCGGCTCTCGATGGCGAGCATGTCGATCGTCGGCGCGCTCTCGGAGCGAAACGACGCCCCGTCCCGGGCCTGCCGTCCCTTCGACGCCGACCGCGATGGATTCGTGCTGGGCGAGGGGAGCGCGATGCTCGTTCTCGAGACGGAGACCCACGCCCGTCGGCGAGGGGTGCAGCCGCTCGCCGAGGTCCTCGGATTCGGCGCCGCCACCGACATCGCTCACGCGACCGCCCCCGATGCCGACGGACGGGGCGCCGTCGCAGCGATGCGCGCGGCCCTGGTCGACGCGGATCTCGAGAGCGCCTCGATCGATCTCTTCAGCGCGCACGCGACCGGTACCCGCCTGAACGATCCGGTCGAGCTCGACGCGTTCCGCGCCGTCTTCGCCGACGACGCCCCCTCCATCCCCATCTACGGAATCAAGCCGCTCACCGGTCACACGGTCGCCGCGGCCGGCGCGATCGAGGCCGTCGCGCTCATCCTTTCGCTGCGCGAGGGCGTCGTTCCCGCCACCGCCAACTGCGACGATCCCATCGATCGCGAGCTGGACATCGTCCGCGGCGAGAACCGCCGGATCACCGCTCGACGCGGAATGTCGACATCGTTCGGATTCGGTGGGCAGTGCGCAGCTCTGGTGCTGGCGGCATCCTCCGGCCTCGACGATACGGGCGCGACGTCATCGAGGGGCGGGGGCGTCGCATGAGGGATCTCCGGGTTTCGTTGCGTGCGGCCGGTGCGGGAGATGCCGGGACGATCGCGAAGCTGGCCGATCGCAACACCGCGGGCTCGCGGGCAGGCATCCGGGACGCGTCCGCGGTCGACGCCGAGGCCATCGCGGCGACCATCGTCGACGGCGCGGTGCACTACGTCATCGTCTCCACCCGGAGCGGAGAAGACATCGGCTTCGCGGAGTGGCGGTGGGTCGGTCAGCGTGCGGCGCGCAACATCTCGCTCGGGGTGATCATCAGCGATGCGTCCCTGTGGTTCCAGGGCTACGGCGCCGAGGCCATCGACGCCGTGATCGAGGAGTCCTTCTACACCCACGACGCCAACCGGGTCGAGTTCATCACCGCGATGTCGAACGTGCCGATGGTCAATATGCTCGCGCGTCGCGGCGGACCGGTGCTGGATGGCATCCTGCGCGAGTACTACTACATCGACGGCCGCCGTGAAGACGCCCTGGTATGGAGCATTCTGCGCGCAGAGTTCGACGAGTTCGGCGTCGACCTGCCGGATCGCGTGAAGCGCCGGAGCGACCGCGATGAGTCGGTCGAACGCTCCCGCGCGCGGATGGCCGCATATGTCGCATCGCCGGAGGCGACGGCGGTGGGGATCATGTCCGCCTCGGCCGAGGCGTCGCGATGAGCGCGCTCCGTCAGGCGCGGCGCGCCAATCTCGACCTCTTCCTGCTGGCGGATCACCTGCATTTCGAGGATCCCTTCCGGATGGATGCCCGCGGCGATGAGAGGATGCGCCCCTACGAGGTCGTCCTCCCCGACGGATGGTCCCACGGCACGGCGCGGGAGTGGAACACCGCGTTCCCCGTCTGCTGGCAGGGGCCGGCGCAGGGCTGGAAGATCCACGTCGCGGCGATTCCCCGCACGGCGCGAGCCGTTCTCGATGCCGTGGTCGAGCATTGCGTCCCACGCGGTGTCGCTTTCAAGTACCTGCGCTCGGAGCTGGTGCTGCTTGTCTGCGGGGCGAAGTACGCCTCGCGCAGCGCGAGCGGCAAGTTCGTCACCATCTACCCCCGCGACGAGGGCGAGCTCTTCGCTGCTCTGGACGCCCTCCAGGAGCGGATCGGCGGCCTGGCGGGACCGACCATTCTGAGCGACCTCCGCTGGCAGGAGGGGCCTCTGCACGTGCGATACGGCGGCTTCGTCGAACGCTGGTGCGACGACGAGGAGGGGCACCGCGTGCATGCCATCGAGGCGCCCGACGGCTCGCTCGTGCCCGACCAGCGGAGACCGTACGTGGTCATCCCGGAGTGGGTCGACGTGCCCGGTCGTCTCCGCCTCGCGGAGGAGGGCAGGGCGGAGCTCGCGGAGTGCGAGTACACCTTCGATGAGGCCCTGCACTTCTCAAACGCGGGCGGGGTGTACCGGGGCCGCCGGCGCTCGGATGGTCTGCCGGTCGTGCTGAAAGAGGCGCGACCGCACGCGGGCCTCGACGGATTCGGAACGGATGCCGTGGAGCGACTGGAACGGGAGTATCAGGCGCACACCGCGCTGGACGGGCTCCACGGCGTGCCCGCGCTGATCGACCGGTTCCAGCTGGGTGGGCACGTCTTCCTGGTGTCGGCGTACTCCGACGCCGATACGTTGCAGCACTGGGTGGCCGTTCATCACCCCGGCGTGCGCGCGGGATTTCCGGCGGACGGTGCGGCCGTGGCGGTCTACCGGGAGCGGGCGCTCGGGATCCTGCGCTCGCTGACGGCCTGCGTCGGCGCTCTTCATGCGAGCGGCTGGGCCCACGGCGACCTGCACCCCGGGAACGTGCTGGTCGACGCGCACGGACGGCTGAGCATCGTCGACTTCGAGCTGGCGGCCGCCGCCGGGTCGAGCGTGCCGGTCGGACTGGGCTGTCCGGGGTTCGCTCGGCCGAGGCGGGGCCGCGACGAGCCGACGGGCGTCGACGACGACCATTACGCCCTGGGCGCCCTCGCGCTCTGGCTGTTCCTCCCCATTGCGATCGTGCTCGCTTTCGATCCTGCGCGGGCCGGTCAGCACATCGCATGGGCGCAGGATACCTTCGATCTGCCTTCGCACTGGCGCGACCTCGTCGAGCGCAGCTACGGTCTTTCGGCGCCGTCCGTTCCGCTCGAGCCCCTCGGCCCCGCGTCGCTCGTAGAGGCGGTCCGGGCGTCTGCGACCCCGGATAGAGCGGATCGGCTCTTCCCCGGCGACGTGCTGCTGTACCTCGAGAACGGCCGGCAATTCGCTGCCGGGGCCGCCGGCGTCCTGTGGAGCCTGCATCAGCTCGGCGAAGACGTGCCCGAGGCGTGGGTCGACTGGCTCGCGCGCGGTGCGCGCGGGATCGCCGATCCGGGCCTGCTGAGCGGACAGGCCGGAATGGCGCTCGCCCTCGGCGCTCGCGGCCGCGTCGAGGAGGCGCGGGCTCTCCTGGCCGAAGCAGCGGAGCGGATCTCGACCTCCGACGACGCGACGCTCTACAGCGGCCGAGCGGGGGTCGGTCTCGCGTTGATCGATGCGGGGGCGGAGGGGATCGACACCGCCGCCCGACTCGCAGACGGGATCCTCGACCGGCGCGTCGCCGCCGCAGGAACGGTTACCGGCGCCGCGGCGGGCTTGGTCGACGGTTGGTCGGGCGTCGCCGTGTTCCTCACCGCACTCGCCGAGGCCACGGGCGACCACCGCTACCTCGATCAGGCGCAGCGGTGCCTCGCACGAGACCTGCTCGTGTGTTCTGCCGGGCCCGACGGCGCACTGCTCGTCGAGGAACGTGGCGTGCTCTACCCCTATCTCGCACACGGTTCTGCCGGTATCGCGGTAGCCGGCGCCCGCCTGGCACGCGCCGGCCGTGACGCCCTCACCGCTTCGCAGATCGAGGGTCTGGTTCGCGCGCTCAGCCCCACGATCGTCATCGAGCCCGGGGTCTTCGACGGTCGGGCGGGCCTGATGATCGCGCTCGATCAGCTGCAGCGCGCGGGCGTGGCCGACACCCGAGCGCCCATCGACATGCACGCGCGCGCACTCGACTGGCACGGCGTCGCCTACCGCGACGGAGTCGGAGTGCTCGGTCGCGGACTGTCTCGCGTCTCGATGGACTACGCGACCGGCGCCGCCGGGGTCGCGGCCGTGCTCTCATCGGTGGCGACCGGGCGCCCCGCGTTCCCCGGTCTCGATCTTCCGCGAGCGGGAGGCTGAGCTTGGCATCCTTCTTCCACACGTTCATCCGACCGCACCGGGGCCGTCTCGTCGTCATCGTCGCAACGGCGTTCGTGGCCGTCGGATGTGCTCTGGCGCAGCCGCTCGCCGCCCAGGCGGTGATCGAGGCGGTGCGCACGAACCATGCGATCGTCCTCAGCCTGGTCGTGCTGGTGGCGGTCATCGCCGTCGAGGCGGTCGCCGCGGGCCTTCACACCGTCCTGCTCGAACGCGCGGGCGCGCGGGCGGTGTTCGACGTGCGGCGCGGGCTCGCCGACCGGCTCCTCCGCTGGCCGGTGCGGCGCTACTCCGAGGAGCGTCACGGCGAACTGGTCAGCCTGCTGACGACCGACACGGCCCAGGTGCACACCATGGTGGTCGGCGGGGTGTTCGAGATCGTCACCGCGGCCGCCCTCACCGTCGGGGCATGCACGCTCATGTTCATCCTGAGCCCTCTGCTCTTCCTCGTGACGGTCGTGGCGATCATCGTCTCGGGTGCGGTGGTCACCCTCGCCTCGGGGCCGGTGCGGATGCTGAGTCGCCGCAGTCAGGACGCGACCGCGCAGATGGGATCAGAGCTGGCCAGCTCGCTGCGCGCCATGCGGACGATCCGCACGGCCGGGGCGACCGAAAGGTACGTGGCGCGTCTGATCGAACCCGCCGTCCGCGCCAGAGACGCTGCCGTCGCCCTCGGCAACCGCACGGCCATCGTCTCGCCGATCGGCCAGATGGCGACGCAGTGCGCTTTCCTCGCCGTTCTGGCGGTGGGCGCGATACAGGTCGGTCAGGGGACGATGGCGTTCTCCGAGCTGCTGGCCTTCCTGATGTACGTCGTCCTGGTGCTCTCGCCCGTCGAGAACGCCTTGCGCGCCGTGCCCGTGCTGCAGAGAGCGCGCGCCTCGTGGGACAGGATCAGCGCCGCCCTCCGGGTTCCGGTCGAGGACCCCCAGAGCGACGAACGCATCGCGCGGTCCGCCGGGGAGAGCGAGGTGTCCGCCCCTGGACCCATCCGCCTCGAGGGGGTCGGATTCGCCCACCCGCACGGCGCGGGCGGTGTCAGCGACGTCAGCCTCACCGTTCGCGCCGGCAGCATCTGCGCCCTGGTCGGGCCGTCGGGAAGCGGGAAGTCGACGATCCTCGACCTCCTCGCCCGCCTGCACGATCCCGACAGCGGACGCATTCTGCTCGGCGGAGCCGACCTGGCGCAGATGGATCGTCGAGAGGTGAGCCGCCGCGTGGCCTACATGGAACAGAACGCACCCCTCATCGACGGTTCGCTCGCGGACAACCTGCGTCTGGGAGCGCCGCACGCCGACGACGAGCAGCTCATGCGGGCGCTGAACGCGACGGGCCTCGACGACCTCGTCGACGAAGATCCCCGTGGCATCCATGTCCCTCTCGGCGAGACCGGGCGCGCGCTGTCAGGGGGTGAGGCGCAACGCCTCGCACTCGCTCGAACGCTGCTGTCGCCGGGCTCGATCGTCCTCATCGACGAGCCGACCTCGCGGCTCGATCCCGAGTCCGAGGCGCGCATCAACGCGGTGATCGGCGGACTCGCGGGCACGCGGACGGTGCTCGTCGTCACGCACCGCCTGCACACGGCGGCGGGGGCCGACCAGGTGGTCTACCTGCGCCGCGACGGCACGATCTCCACCGGCACCCACTCCCATCTCGTTCGTACCTCCCGCTCCTACTCCCGTCTGGCTCGCCTCTCGCTCGCGAGATAGCCGCCTCTCTTCTCGAAGGACACCATGCAGAAGACCCACGCCTCGCCCGCGGCGCGCTTCGCCATGCCCGAACAGCTCTCCGCGCTCGCCGACGTCATCGAGGCGCGCCGGGCGGAGGTCCTGGCCATCCTGACGGTCATCTGTACGAGGAAGGCGGCAGACTACGAGGTGGATGCCGCCGTCGCGGCGCTGCGAGGAGCCGGTGCCGAGGTCGCCGAGCATCGCCCGCCCCGGGTATCGGCCATCGCGGTCTTCCTGCCGTCGAACGTGGTGCTCTACTCGTACGTCCTCTACGCGCTCGTGCCCTCGCTCTACGCCTCGCGCGTCCTCGTCCGCCCGGCATCCCACGTCCGAGACACCGTGGCGCGTCTGCACGCGCTGCTCGCGCCCGAGCACGGTTTCGCGATCGAGATCTGCGACGAGACGCAGCGCCAGTTCGTCGAACGCACGGTGCCCACCGCGCCCGTCGTCGTCTTCGCCGGCGCCTACCAGAACGCCGAGCGCATCCGGGCGCGCCTGCGTCGCGATCAGATGATGTTCTTCCTCGGCTCGGGGATCAACCCCATCGTCGTCACGGCGACCGCCGACCTGGAACACGCGGCGCGCGGCATCGTCGACATCCGCCTGTTGAACTCCGGCCAGGACTGCCTGGGACCCGACGCGATCTGGGTGGAGCGCGACGCGGCCGACGGTCTGCTCGCGGCGCTGGATCGACGCCTGGACGAGGTGCGCTACGGCGCCTACGACGACCCGCGGAGCGACTACGGCGACATCTGCTATCCGGGCATCGTGCGCGACATCGCGGACTACCTCGACCGCCACCAGGGTCGTATCCATCGCGGGGGCCGCATCCACTTCGGCTCGCGTCACATCGAGCCCACGGTGCTCGTCTGGGACGACGCGCGACGAATGGAGATCCTCGAGTTCTTCTCCCCGATCTTCAACGTCGGCCTGTACGACGACGAATCCGTGGTCGTGGAGACGCTCGACTCCGGCAAGTACCACGAGCGTGCGATGGGCGCGACGGTGTTCGGGCCCACGAATCGGCTGGTATCGGCGCTCTCGCGCCGTCACACGCTGACCGTCGACGAGACGCTGCTCGCCGTCGACGACGGGAACGCCCCCTTGGGCGGCCGCGGCGCGATGGCGAACTACATCGCCGTGGACGGCATCGTCCACCCCGAACCGATCCTGTTGTCGAAAGGCCTCTCCGCCTACCTTCCGCGCCTCCGGGTCGAGGATGTGAGCGCATGACGCGCGACAGCGTGTGGGATCGGGTCGCCGAGGGGCTCACGGCGCACGGCGTCGACACGGTCTTCGGGCTGCCCGGCGACGACATGACGATCCTCGAAGCGCTCGAGCGCAGCGGCATCCGGGTCGTGCTTGTTCGCGACCAGCGACATGCCACCTATCAGGCCATCGGGTACGGGCGGATCTCGGGCCGGCCGTCGGTCTGTTTCGTGGGCAAGGGGCCGGCGCTCACCCACGCGGCCACCGGACTGCTCGAAGCGCGCTCTCAGCGGCACCCGCTCGTGCTCATCAGCTCGGGCGTGCCCCTGGACCGGCTCGGAACGGGCGCCTTCCAGGAGCTGGATCCGATCGAGGCGCTGGGAGCGCTGACCGTCGGCACGATCCGCGTCGACGAGGACACGGTCGCCGGCGGGCTGGCCGAAGCGTTCCGGCTGAGCCGGGGTCGGGGCCGCGGACCGGTGATCCTCGAGGTTCCGGAGGGTCTTCCATCCTCATCGGCGGCGCGCGTAGGCCCATCGCAGCGCAGGCGGACGAGCCCCGACGTGCCCCTGCCGGACGTCGTTCGCGACGCGAGACGGCCCCTCGTCGTGGTCGGGGGCGGCTGCTCCGACACCGGGTTCGGGGACGACATCGTCGCACTGGTCGATCGGCTCGGCGCGGCCGTCACCGTCACGGCATCCGGTCGGGGAGTGATCGATGAGACGCACCCGGCATTCCTCGGGGTCAGCGGTCTCTACGCACCGGACGGGGCCGCCGCGATCCTGCGGAGCGTCGACGTGATCGTGGCGCTCGGCTCCCGGTTGGAAGAGACAGCGACTTTCGGCTGGAACACCGGGTTGGCCCCCGGGTGCCGGATCGTGCAGGTGCTCGACGACGAGAGCGAGTTCACCCCGGCCTGGGCGACGGAGCGGATCGTGGCCGATGTCGCCGACGCGGTGCGCGCCTGGCGCACCGCCCTGCCGACCGTCCCTGCTGATCCGAGCTGGTCGGCCGCCGTCGCCGCCGCGCACGTGACGCTCCGGGCGGGGGATGACCCGGCGCCGGTGACGGCACACGGAGCGATTCCGCGAGTGAAGGACGTGCTGCGCGAAGTGGACGCCGCCGTGCCGACGGCACGGGTCAGCATCCATGAGAACGGCCTGCAGGACATCTGGTCGTACGTCTTTCCGCACTGGATCGTGCGTCGAGACGCCGCGTGTCTCGTTCCGAGCGAGCAGACCCCGCTCGGGTTCGGCATGGCTGCGGTCCGCGGCGTGGCCCTGGGCGACCCGCGTCCGGTGGTCGTCATCGGCGGTGACGGCGCCTTCAGCTCGATCGGGCCCGATCTTGCGGCCCTCGCCGAGATCGACAGCGCGGTTCTCGTCGTGGTCCTCACCAACGGGGGTTTCGGGTGGCTCGAAGCGAACCGGCGCCGCGCCGGCGCACCGTTCTCGTTCGTGGGGAGCCGCACGGTCGTGCGCGGCCTGTGCGCCGCGTACGCGCTCGATTACGAGGGGTGCGACGATGCCGCGGAGCTCGCCGAGGCCGTGCGTCGGGCCTGGGGGCGGGCCGCGACGGGCCGTGCGGTCGTGCTCGACGTCGCCGTCTCGCTCGACGATGTCGCGCCGGGCTTCGAGGAACTGGCCGGTGACTTTCCGCTGCCGCGACCGCCCGCGACAGCGGGGGAGGGCCGATGATGCACGCTCTTCTCTTCCCCGGTCTCACGCCGGCGCGTCACCGTCACGTGCGTCGCTTCCTCGACCGGTTCTCGGTCGCCCGGCGCCTGTTCGACGAGTGCAGCGAGGCGTTGGGGTACGACCTCGAGGAGGCCTACGCGAACGCCGACATCTACGACTGGGAGCCGTACCAGACCGCCTTCCTCGCGATCAACCTCGCTCTCGCCGAGTGGGCTCGCGACGAGAGAGGCCTGCGCCCGCAAGCGATCTGCGGTCAGAGCTTCGGCGCGTTCGCCGGAGCCGTTGCCGCGGGCTGCCTGCCACTCGGTGAGATGGTCGGCTTGTTGTCGCGGAGCACCGCGGCGGAGAGGGCGTTCTTCGCCGGTCTCGACGTGCCGCTCGCGTGCATCTTCTTCTCACGGGTGGCGGATGCCGACATCGAGGCGCTCGTGCGCGCGGCGGGAGAGCCCGACGGGTGGGCGGAGGTCTCGGTGCGGGGCGATCGGGGCGTGTACGCGGTCTCGGGAACGGCCGCGGCGATCGCACGCCTCGACAACGCGGTGCGCGCGCGCCGCGGAATCGTCTACTACACGATCGATCGGGCCGAGCACTGCCCCCGGATGATGCCCGTGCGCGAGCGGGTGGAGCTCGAGGCCTACGCGGGCGTGGTCTTCGACGACCCCGTCGTGCCGATCGTCTCCGACGTCACCGGTGCGGTGCTGAACACGGCCGAGGAGGTGCGCACCGACCTGCTCGACGGGTGGACGCACCCGACGGTGGGCACGACGCTGTACGACGGCCTGGAGGCCGTCGGCGTGACGAGTCTCATCGTGCCCGGCCCGTCGTCGGCCTTCCGCAGGCACGGCGGCGACCGCTTCGAGACCGTTCCGATCTCGCCCGCGGCCGTGTCGGAGGCCCTCGCGTGACGGGGCGCACGGTCGTGGTCGCGGGCGGCTCGCGCGGGATCGGCGCAGAAGTCGCCCGCCGACTCGCCGTCGCGGGGGACCGGGTCGTCGTCGGTTGCCGGCAGAAGCTCGCGCGTGCCCGTCGTCTCTCCGACAGGGCCGTCGCCGAGGGCGCGCACGAGATCGACGTGCGCGTCGGAGACCTGCGGGATCCGCGAGCGCGGCGACACCTGATCTCGGGCCTCGAGCGCATCGATGTCCTCGTGCTCGCGGCATCCGGGGGAATGGAGGAGGGGAGCACCGCGCACGACGCCTTCGCGCTGAACCGGGACGCTCTGGCCCGACTCGTCGGCGACGCCCTGCCCGTGATGAGCGACGGCGGTGTGATCGTGTACCTCACCAGCCATCAGGCGCACTTCAGCCGCGAGGTCGCGCCGGAGCCGGAGTACGAGACGGTCGCAGCATCCAAGCGCGCGGGACAGGATGCGCTGCTCGCGCTCACCGAGCGCATCGCCGCCGTCGGGGCACGACTGGTGGTCGTCTCGGCCGATGTCGTGGTCGATTCCGCGACGACGTTGCTGATGGAACGGCTGCGGCCGGGCTCCACCGCGGAACGACGGAGGCAGATCGGCAGGCTCGCGACGACCTCCGACGTCGCGCAGACGGTGATCGAAGCCATCGCCCGGCCCCACCGCAACGGCGAGACCGTCTTCCACGGCGGCGCGGCGTGGTTCCTCGAGCGTGCGGCGACGAGGAGATGCCCTCGCGTCCGGCGAGTGGAGGGCCGCTCGTTCTGCGCCTCGGACATGGTCGGGCGTATCCGCGAGCATCTCGAAGATCGGGGTCTGCGGACGTTCTCCCGCGTGCTCGTGTGCGACGAGTCGACACCCGAGACAGCACTCGTCCTTCTCGCCCTGATGGATGCCGGGGTCTCGATCGTGCTGCTCGACCCCGGCCTTCCCGCCGCCGACGTGGAGCAGATCGCGGCGCGCACCGGGTGTGCGGCCACGATCACGGCCCAAGGCCTGCCGCCCGTGCGGGATCGCGTCGACCTCGGTGGTGCCGGCCCGGTCGTCGCCGCGGTCGGCGCGCACCTCGACTGCGGGTGCGGTCGCCGTACCACGCCGGGCTTCCCCGCGTGGGAGGACCGCGATGACGGCATCGTCCTGTGGACCTCCGGCTCGTCGGGGCGACCGCGCGGTGTGGTGCGCTCCGGTTCCTCCGTGCTCGAGAACGTCCGGGCGACCGTCGACGCCATGCGGTACCGCGCCGACGACGTTCTGCTGCCGTTGCTGCCACTGAGCCACCAATACGGTCTCTCGCTCGTGCTCGCGTGGTGGCTCGTGGGGTGCACCCTGGTGATGGGCAATCATCGCCGTCCGGTCCAGACGCTGCGGGCCGCGCTTCCCCGCGGCGTGACGGTGGTGGATGCCACTCCGCCCGTCATCGCCGACATCCTCGATCTGCTGGAGGAACGCGGCTGCGTCGAGATGGCACCGCGCGTGCGCATGTGGTGCGTCGGTGGGTCTCCGCTGCGGCCGTCGCTCGCCGAGCGGTTCCTGCGGATCACCGGGCGGTCGTTGCTCGACGGCTACGGCTCGACCGAGCTGGGCAACGTCTCTCTCGCGACGCTCGAACGGCCCGAGGGGTTGGGCCGGGTTCTGCCGGGCGTCGAACTGTCGGTCCGCCGACCCCATGGGGCGCCGGTGGAGCCCGGTGAGACGGGCGAGCTGTGGATCCGTTCGAAGGCTCTGTTCACCGCGACGATCGGCGACGATCGGCCCGCTGAGGTCGAGGACGGCTGGTACCGCACCGGAGACATCGGCTCCGTCGATGCCCACGGCGCCCTGCGCGTGATCGGCCGGGCGGGGGCCGTGCATCGCGGGGGCCACACCATCTATCCCGCCCACCTCGAAGATCGCGCCGATCGAGCGGGCGTTCCGTTGACGCTGATCGCTCTGGCCGACGAGCGTCGGGGCGCTCACCTCACCGCGTTCATCGAGGACGCCGGCACGCACACGCGGGCCGAGTGGGCAGAGCGGGTGAGAGCCGCGCTCCCCGAACACGAGTGGCCCAACCGGGTCGTCCTCGTCGCCGAGGTGCCCCGGCTCGGCACCGGCAAGATCGACCGCGCACGTCTCGCCGCCGAAGCGGAAGCCGGACGGGCCGCCGCGCGAAAGGACACCGTCGCCGATGTCAGCTCGTGATCCGCGGGAATCGAGGTGGTCGCTCCTGCGCTGTGCCGCGGCGTTGACGCGGGGCCCCGCTGACCTGCTGGACTTCGTCGTTCCCCTCTGGGCGGGCCTGGCCCTCGGTCTGGATGCCACGGCCATCGGTCTTCTCGTGGCCCTCGAGCTGGTGGTGTCGTGCGCGGCCCGCCCGCTGGCGGGCTGGGCGGCGGATCGCGCCGACCGGCGCGTGGTCGCGGCCTCCGGTGCCGTGATCTACGGTCTGGGGGTCGCGGGGTACGCCCTCGCGACGGACGGCGTCGTCGCGGTCGCGTTCGCCGCGGCCGTCGTGAGCGGGGTGGGCGGTTCCCTGCTGTGGGTGGCGCTGCGCGCGATGGTGAGCGAGCAGTACGTGTCGGACGCGACGGCGTTCGCGAGCCTGGTGTCGGCGGAAGAAACCGGTGCGTGGATCGCCTTCGTCGCTGGGCTGTCGGCGCTGGGCGCCGTCGGGTACACCGGCCTGTTCCTGCTGTCTGCCCTCGCCTGTCTGGCCGGTGCGGTGCTCGTGGCGCTCCTGCCCGCCGAGCGGTTTCGTCAGGAACGCTCTCCCGGCCCGGCCCGCGGGCTCGTCCGGCGGCTCGCACCCCTGCTCGGCGCGGTCGTGGGCTCGACGGCTGCCGAGGCGGGCATCGGCATCGTGCTCCTGATCCATCTGCAGAAGCACTTCGAGCTCGGCGTGATCGAGGCCGCGTGGGTCTTTCTCCCGGGGGCCATCGCGCTCGCGGTCCTGCCGAAGCCGCTGCACGTGGTCGTCGTCCGTATCGGCCGCCGCAGGGCTCTGCTGATCGCCGCCGGTCTGAGCTGCGCCTTCGCGGTGGGCCTGGCGTTCGCCCCCACCCCGACGGTCATCGGGATCCTGTGGGTGCTGAGCGCCGTGGCCTGGGCCATCGTGATGCCCGTCGAGCAGGCCGTCGTCGCCGAGTCGACCGGTCGCTCGCGGTTCGGGACCGCGATGGGCGCCTACGAGGCCGCCGCCCTCGCGGGAGGCGCGGTCGGCACGGCTCTCGCGGGGATCGCCTACGAGGTCGGTTCGTGGCAGGTCGCGTGCGTCGTCCTCGCGGCGATCGCCCTGCTGGGAGGTCTGGCGGCGCCGTGGGCACTGCGGGCGATGGATGCCGCTGACCGGCCCGCACCGATGGTCGCCGAGGCGGGGGAGGCATCATGACCGCTGGCTGTTCCTGGGTAGGCGTGAGCCCGCGGCCGGGCCTGCCCCACCGATTCGCTGCGGCCGATCACCCGTTCTCGGGTTCCCCGCTCGCGATCGAGACGCTCCCCGAGGGCACCCGGCGCGTGCCCGAGACCGCGGTGCGGCGGTCCTTCGACCTTCTCGCCCCCGTCGTGGGCGAGTCTTTCGACGCCGTCGACCTCCTGCTCGTCTTCGCCGGCGCGTTCGCCACGGCCTTCGCGCGGCGTCTGGTCGTCACGGTCGACGACGAGACGGCCCGCGTGCGTCCCACCGACTCGACGGGTATGGAGACCTCCGAGTCCGTCCGTGCGGCGCTTGCCGCCCGGGGAAGCGGGCGGCCGCGATCCTCCCTCGTGCTGGCGTCCGCGTTCGACGCGGGGCTCGCGGCATCCCTGCTCGAGGGATGCCGGTCGGCGCTCGTCGTGCGATACGAGCTGCACGGGCCGCACCCCGAGGACTGCGACCTCCTGGCTGCGCATGTCGGCTGCCCCTCGTTCGAGGGGAGCGGAGCATGAGCGATGTCGTCGTCACGGGTGTCGGGCTGGTGTCGGCCTATGGCCGCGGAGTACCGGCACTGCTCGACGGCCTCTTCGCCGGCCGCGCTCCCGCCGTCGGCGCGAGCGATGACGCGGCGACACGGCCCATCGATCGCGCCGTACTCGACGGCGCCGACCCGTCCTCATGGCTCGCGTCGGCGATCGGTGAGGCCCTCGCCGAGGCGCGGTGGCCGGAGAACTCGCCGCCGCCCCTCCTGCTGCTCGCGGCCCAGGCCGAGGCACCGCCCGGCGAGCAGAACGCTCTCTACGCGCCGATCACCGTCGTGGCGGACGCGCGGCGCTGGGAACGGCCGCTCGTCGTCTCGCACGCGTGCGCGAGCGCGCTGTTCGCGATCCACCTCGCCGCGAGACTGATCCGCGCCGGCATCCACGACGCCGTCCTCGTCGCGGGGGCGTCGGTGTGCAATCCCTATGCGAGCGAGAGCCTGCGGGTGGTCAAGGCGATCGGGACCGCGCCCTCGCGTCCCTTCGATCGCGAGCGCGACGGCATCCTGGTCGGCGAGGGTGCCGGTGCGGTTCTTCTGGAGCGAGCGGCGGCCCCGGCCGCTCGTGGCGCCGCGCCCCTCGCCGCCCTCGCGGCATCGGTCGCCGAGATCGGCGGGCGTTCCTCGGTCGCCTCCGATCCGGATGTCGTCTACGCCTGCATGGCACGAGCGCTCGACGAGGCCGGCGCGAGCGGAGTCGACTACGTGCACGCTCATGCGACCGGAACGGTGCAGGGCGATGCGGCCGAGCTCGAGGCCGTGTCGCGACTCGTCGCGGAGCGCGGGTGGCCGGCGGTGGCCGTCTCGTCGCACAAGGGCGCTCTCGGCCACCTGCTGCACGCCTCCGCCTTCCCCGGCATCGCCGTGGCCGTCGCCGCCGTGCGGGAAGGGGGCATACCGACGACCGTGGGGCTGCGCGATCCCGTCGAGGTCGAAGGCGTTCACCTCCCCGTCGAGGGACCTGCGCTCCGCCGCGACCGGCCGGTCGAGCACGCCCTGGTCAACGCCTTCGGATTCGGCGGCAACAACGCCAGCGTGCTCCTCCGACGGATCAGTCCCGCCACCCCGCACCACACGACCGAGTCCCCGGAACTCGGCTGAGAGGAACTTCCACCGTGTCTTCGCTGACGAGGCTGAGCCTCGCCAACCGTCTCCTCGTCGTCCTCGTCTCGATCTTCATCGTCGCCGCGGGGCTGATCGCCGCGTCCGGGCTCCGCCAGGAGCTGCTCCCCTCGCTTCAGCCGCCCACCGCGTCGGTCGTCGCGACCTACGCGGGAGCCTCGTCGGCCTCGGTCGAGAAAGAGGTGACGGTTCCCCTCGAAGACGCGGTGAAGGCCGTGCCGGGCGTCGACCGGGTCACCTCGACCACGGGTGGCGGCGTCTCAAGAGTGAGCGTCGAGTGGCCGTACGGATTGGATGCCGAGAAGGTGGTGCAAGACCTGCGGTCGGCTGTCGGTGCGGCCCAGGCCGCCCTCCCGAGGGACGTGGTCACCGAGGTGTACGCCGGGTCGACCGACGACCTTCCCGCCGTGCAGGTGGCCGTGACGTCGGCCGGCGACGCCGCGTTGCTGGGCGAGGAGGTGCAGCGGGTGCTGGTGCCCGCCCTCCAGGCCGTCGACGGCGTGCGCGAGGTGACGGTGGCCGGCGTCGACGAAGAGCGTCTCGTGGTGACGATGCGTCCGTCCGACGCCACCGCCAAGGACGTCACGGCCTCGCAGGTGCAGGATGTGCTGGCCGCGTCGCTCTCGGTGACAGCGGCCGGAACCAGCCGTGAGGGCGACACCGCCCTCGCGGTGGAGGTCGGTAGCGTTCCGACCTCCACCGATCAGGTGGCGGCACTGATGATCCCGGGCGAGAACGGCCCCGTATCGGTCGGCGAGGTAGCCGACGTCGCGCTCGAGAGCGCACCCGAGACCTCGCTCGCGCGCGTCGACGGCGTGCCCGCGGTGACGATCTCGGTGACGAAGACGCCGCAGGCCGGGGTGGTGGAGGTCTCGCACGAGGTCGCCCGAGTTCTCGACGACCGGCGCGACGCGCTCGGCTCCGACGTCGCGTTCACCACGATCTTCGATCAGGCACCGTACATCGAGCAGTCCATCCACGACCTGTCGACCGAGGGAGCGCTGGGCCTGGCTTTCGCCATCGGCGTGATCCTGCTGTTCCTGCTGTCGGTGCGGGCGACGATCATCACCGCGATCTCGATCCCGCTCTCGCTGCTCATCGCCATGATCGGTCTCGCCGTCGGCGGCTTCTCGTTGAGCATCCTGACCCTCGCCGCGCTCACCATCGCCGTCGGCCGCGTGGTCGACGATTCGATCGTGGTGATCGAGAACATCGCTCGGCATCGCGAAACCGGGGTATCGACGGACCCTGGCATCGTGCAGGCGGTGCGTGAGGTGGCCGGCGCCATCACGGCTTCCACGCTCACCACGGTGGCGGTCTTCGCGCCGATCGCCTTCGTGCCGGGCATCACGGGTGAGCTGTTCCGACCGTTCGCGGTCACCGTCACGATCGCTCTGCTCGCGTCTCTGCTCGTATCGCTCACCGTCGTGCCGGTGCTGGCGTCGTGGGTCCTGCGGAGGCCGCCCCGTCCGCTCTCTCCGGAGAGGTTCGCCGCTCTCCAACGACGTCGCCGCGAGCGGGAGGACCGTGAGGCGGAGCGCCGTCGACAGGTGGTCGAACGAGAGAACGAGCGTCGCCGTCGTCGTGGCGTGCCCGGCATCGTCGCCGGGCAGGGGACCGAGCCCCTCGACCGTCTCCAGGCCGCGTACGTTCCGCTCCTGCATCTCGCCCTTCGCCGGCCGGCGGGCACCCTGGCCGTCGCCGTCGTCGTCTTCGTGCTCACCGTCGTCGCGTCGGGTGCGCTGCGTGAGAGCTTCCTCGACGACGACGGTCAGCGCACGGTCTCGGTGACGCAGGCCATGCCTCCTGGCCTGTCTCTGCCCGCAGCGAGCGAGCGAGCCGCGCAGATCGAGGAGATCCTCGATGCCGACGACGATGTCGCGACCGCCCTCACCACCGTGACCGAGGAATCTGCCACCCACACCGTGATCCTGAACGACGATGCCGACCCCCAGATCGCCGTCGCGAGGCTCCGGGCGGAGCTGTCGTCGGTCCAGGGCGTCGGTCAGATCGCCGTGCACGGCACCTCTTCGATGGGAAACTCCGACCTCACCGTCACGGTGTCGGGTGCTTCGGAGAAGTCCCTCGCGGCCGGAGCCGAGCAGGTGCGGGCGGCGCTCGCCGAGCTGCGCGATCTCGACGGCCTTCGCAGCGATGCCGTCGCCGACGAGCCGATCCTCGCGGTGAGCGTGGACCAGCGTCGCGCCGCCCAGTACGGCTTCACGCAGGCGGAGGTGGGCCGGGCGATCCACGACAGTCTGCGGGGAGCGAGCGTCGGCACCGTCGAGCTCGACGGACATCGCCACGAGGTGGTCCTGCGCGGTCAGGCCAACGACGCCACTCCGGCGCAGATCGCCGGCTTCGAGCTCCCGGTCTCGGCCCTCCAGCAGGCGACCGCGCAGAAGCGGGCCTCCGATGCGCTCATCGTCGCGCAGAACGCTGAGCAGGCCGCCGCTGAAGCGCGACAGGACGAGAGCCTGAGCGATCAACTCGCCGAGACGCGGTCGGCGCGCTCCTCCGCGCAGACGCAGCTCGCCGATCTGGTCGTTCAGCTGAACACGCTCCTCAGCGCGAGCCCGCCGCCGGCGTCGACGACACCCCCGGCCGATCCGGCCCCAGATCCCGCCGCCGCCGCTCAGCAGGCGGCCGCGGCGCAGGCGAGCGTCGACGCTCTCGCCGACAGCCTCGGCGAGGCGCAGCGTCACGAGCAGATCGCTCAGCTGCAGCAGAGCATCGCTCAGGTGCGGGTATCGATCGCGCAGCTGGGCACGCAGATCGACGGCCTCATCGAGACCCGCGACGAGACCGTGGCGCAGCGGGCCCGCGCGGCCGCCCTCGCCGATCAGCAGAAGGCCCTCGCCGACGTGAGGGCGACCCCCATCGAGGTCGGAGACATCGCCACCGTCGCGACCTCGACCGGTCCTTCCTCGATCACCCGTACCGACGGGATGCGCGCGATCACCCTCACCGCGACACCGACGGGCGGCGACCCCGGGGGCGTGCTTCTCAACGTGGAGGCCGCTCTCGGCCTCGTGGAGCTGCCCGACGGCGTCACCGTGAGTCTGGGCGGTGGCGCCACCGAGCAGGATGCCTCGCTGACCCACCTCGCCCTCGCGATGCTCGCTGCCATCGCCATCGTGTTCCTGATCATGGCCGCAACCTTCCGGAGTCTCGCACAGTCGCTGATCCTGCTCGTGTCGATCCCGTTCGCGGCCACGGGCGCCATCGCCCTCATGTTGGCGACCGACACGCCGCTGGGGATCCCCGCCATGATCGGCATGCTCATGCTCATCGGCATCGTCGTCACCAACGCCATCGTGCTCGTCGACCTCGTCAACGGCCGTCGTGCTGCGGGCCACGACCTGCTGTCGGCGGTGATCGATGGCGCCCGGCTCCGTCTGCGCCCGATCCTCATGACGGCGGCCGCGACGGTGCTCGCGCTCGTTCCGATGGCGCTGGGGTTCACGGGTGGCGGCGTCTTCGTCTCGCGCGCGCTGGCGATCGTGGTCATCGGCGGGCTCATCTCGTCGACGCTGCTGACGCTCGTTCTCGTGCCGGTGCTGTACCTGCTCGTGGAGCGCCGCAAAGAGCGCCGCGCTCAACAGCGTCGCGCGCGAGAAGGGTCGACCGCCCCCGCCGCCGACGGGGCGTGAGCGCTCGCCCATCGCGGCGGTGTGAGAACGTGCGTCGTTGCCTCCGGCGACACCTTCTGCCATGATTACTGAACGATCGGTCGGAAAACCTCGCAGTCGAGGTGGACGGGCCCCGCCAGAGTCGGCGGGGGAGAGGATGACGATGGCGCACGCGTTTCTCATCGGCGGTGCGCGCACCCCGGTCGGGCGGTACGGCGGGGCTCTGGCATCCGTTCGGCCCGACGACCTGGCGGCGCTCGTGGTCGGCGAAGCGGCGGCCCGCGCGGGCGTTCCCGCCGAGGCGATCGACGAGGT
>JAKOMY010000132.1 GCA_022702225.1 Microbacteriaceae bacterium
CCGGCGGCGCCGGCTCCGATCACGCAGTAACGGGTCATGCGGGTGTCCTTTCGGGTGACGGAGCTCCGTCGGAGAGGCGTCGGGCGGCGGCGGCGAGCGCGAAGGCTCGTTCGCCGTGGGGTCGGGGGTAGCCGCGGTCGGTCGGCCGGATGCCGGCGTCGGCGAGACGGACCAGCGAGAGCACCTGCTCCATCGCGAGCAGGTTCGGATCCCACACCGGCACGTCGGGGGCACCGCCCACCGAGGTATAGCCGTGCGCGGCGAAGAGAGCGCCGAGGTACCCGCATCCAACGATCACGGCATCCGCGCCCTCCTCGACGGCCTCGCGCGCGGCGGCGTCGAAGCGCGAGAGGAGGTCGTCGGGTTCGGTGACCGCCCGGGCGACATCGGCGAGGGTCGACTCGGGCGCGTACGCCCGCACCGGCCGCCCCGGGAGGAACCCGCTCGCGCCGTGGGCGCGGAGGTCGTCGGCGAACAGCGACTCGAGAGCGGGCGCGACGGTGACCACGGCCGCGCGTCGGGCGAGCGAGCCCGTCGCTCGGGCCACGGCATCCGTCAGGGTGGACACGGGCACCGGCACGGCGTCGCGCACGGCCACCGTGGGGGCACCCCAGCAGCCCACGACGATCGCGTCGCTCGCGGGGTGCGCGTCGAGGGCGGTCGACAGCACGGCTGCGTCGCTGAGCAGGCGGTTGGCGGGGGTCCGGATGCCACCGGCGTCGGTGTCGACGTGACGCACCCGCACCTCGGCTCGCCCGGCCGCGAGCTGTCCCACGTGCGTGCGCAGGAGGTCCCACAACGGGGCGCGGGCGGGCTCTCCCACCGTCGCCTCGATCCACGTGAGGCGCATCATGAGTGCCCCCGCGCGAGACGATGCTCCACCCAGACCGACACCCAGGTGGCCGGCACGGCGATCGCGGCGTAGATGAGACCGGTGATGGCGTACACGGTGAGATACGCGAAGGTGAGCGAGCTGACCTGGTACGCCTGGCTCATCAGCTCGTTGACCGAGATCGAGTACGCCAGCGACGTGCCCTGGAACGACTGGATCGCCAGGCCCATCAGGGCGGGGATGGACGAACGCAGTCCCTGCGGCAGAATCACCCGCGCGAACGTTGGCAGGCGTGACAGGCCGAGAGCGGCCGCCGCTTCGCCCTGCCCGCGCGGAACGGACTGGATGCCGGCACGGATCATCTCCGACGAGTACGCCGCGACCGTGAACGTCAGACCGGCGGCCGCCGACCAGAAGTTGCTGAAGAGCACCCCGACCGCCGGCAGTCCGTAGTACACGATGTACAGCACGACGAGAGCCGGGATGCCGCGACCCACCTCGACCACGACGAGGGCGGGCCAGCGCAGGCCCCGGTGCACGGACGACACCCCGAGGGCGAAGACGAGTCCGATCGCGTAGCCGAAGACGATCGAGAGCGCTGTGAGCTGCAGACTGACCCCGAGTCCGTCGAGGAGGCGCGGGAGGTACATCGAGAGATCCATCAGGCACTCCTTCTCAGGCGCGCATCGAGCCGGCGCGCCACGATCGCCAGCGGGATGCTGATCACGACGTACACGGCGGCGGCGACGAAGAACGGCGTGAGGCCCGCCGTCATGGGGTTCTGTCGGACGAACGTGTTCGCCGCGAACACCATGTCGGTGACCCCGATCGTGGAGGCGATCGACGAGTCCTTCACCAGCGCGAGCAGGAACGTGGCGATCGAGGGCAACGCGGTGCGTACCGCCTGCGGCGCCAGCACCCGCACGAAGGTCGACCGTCGACCGAGGCCGAGTGCCCGCGCGGCTTCCGTCTGTCCGGCGGGGAGCGTTGCAAAACCTCCGCGGTAGATCTCGGCCAGGTAGGCCGCCGAGATGACCCCGAGCCCGATGATCGCCGCGGCGAGGGCGTTGAAGCGTAGCGCGCCGAACGAGACCCCGAAGAACAGCACGAAGAGCCACACGATGGGCGGGACGGCGCGGATGAGGTCGATGACGAAGCGCACGATGACCCGCACGGCACGATGCCGGGACCGCAGCCCCAGCAGCAGCGGGATGCCACCCACGAGGCCGATCGCGAACGCGGCGGCGGCCACGAGGAGGGTCATGGGCAGTCCGAGCAGGACGGCGACGACGGCCTCCACGTCAGCGCTCCAGGACGGCCGAGAGGAACCGGCGGGTGCGCTCCTCGGTCGGCGCGGCCATGATGGCGCGCGGGTCGCCCTCCTCGATGATGCGACCGTCGGCCATCACGACGAGGTGGTCGGACACGTCGCGCGCGAACTGCATCTCGTGGGTGACGACGATCATCGTCATGCCGCTCTCGGCCAGCTCCCGCATCACGGCGAGCACTTCCACCCCCACCTCCGGGTCGAGGGCGCTGGTGGGCTCGTCGAACAGCATCGCGCGGGGGTTCAGCGCGAGCGCGCGCACGATCGCGATGCGCTGCTGTTGGCCGCCCGAGCACCGGCCGGGGTGCTGCTGCGCCTTGTCGCGCAGTCCCACGCGCTCGAGGAGCGTCAGAGCGCGCTCTTCCGCCTCGGCGCGGGAGCGGCCGAGGATCTTCTCCTGCGGGTAGGCGACGTTGCGCAGGACGGTCATGTGCGGGAACAGGTTGAACGATTGGAACACCATCCCGACCTGCCGGCGGAGCGCGAGGAGCGAGCGGTCCGAGACTCTCGTCCCGGCCTCGATCGTGGTCGTCCCCACCGTGACGGTGCCGTGATCGGGCTGTTCGAGCAGGTTGACGCATCGCAGCAGCGTGCTCTTGCCCGAGCCCGACGGTCCGATGAGCGCGGTGACGCTGCCGGCGGCGACGGTCATGGAGATGTCATCGAGCACGAGATTCGTGCCGAAGCTCTTGGACAGGTGCGAGATCGTGACGCCCGCGGTGGCGAGCTCGTTGGCCTCGGTGATCAGCTGGGGCATGGGGGCCTCTCGGAGGAATCGGGGCGCCCGCGCAGGGCGGGCGCCCCGGTCGGTCATCGAATGGAGGTGGCCGCGACGTCGGCGGGCACCAGCAGATCGGAGGGCAGGTCGTACTGCTTCAGCAGGTCGGCGAGCGTTCCGTCGGTGCGGTACTGGTCGATGAGGGCGCTGAGGGCGTCGGACAGCGCGGTGTTGTCCTTCGAGACGGGGAAGGCGATCAGGGGCTTCGTCTGGGTGATCGAGACGCGGGGATCGGCCTGGATGGGCTCGACCTTGTAGTCGGTGTCGGCGTAGGCCGCCACCGCGACGGCGTAGCCGTCGAGCGCCGCCTGGATGCGACCGGCGACGAGGTCCTGCTTCATCTCGACCGTGCCGGGGTACTGCTGGAGCTTGCTGCCGAGCAGGGGCGCGAGCTCTTCGTTCCACGAGAAGCCGGTGCCGGTGCCCACGGTGCCGACGCTCTCGAGCGCATCGACGGTGTCGATGCCGTCCTTCGAGACGACGCCCATGGTGTCGTACATCGTCGGGGTGGTGAAGCCGACCTGTTCGGCACGCGTGGGCGTGACGTACCAGCCGCCGGTGATGATGTCGGTCTTCTTCTGCTCCGTGATCATCGGGATGCCGTTGGCGTAGGTGATCGGCACGTAGCTGAGAGCGAGGCACTCGGCGGCGGCGAGCTTCTCGATGACGTCGATCTCGATGCCCGAGGCTCCGCCGGAGCCGTCGGTCTGGGTGTACGGCGGGTTCTCGGGTACGCCGACGGTCAGCGTGCCGGGCGTGAACGTCGTCAGCCCCTCGTCGGCCGGCGCGCAGTCCGACGCGACGGAGGAGGCCGGGGCCGCGCTCGCGCAGCCGGCGAGGGCGAGGCCGGAGGCGGTGAGCAGGGCGAGGACGCGGGCGGAGCGGCGGAGCGTGATGGGGGTCATGGTGCTGTTCCTTCGGGTGGGGTGCGGGTGGGTGGTGCAGGTCTCACGCGGCGGTCAAGCCGCCGTCGATGGTCAGGACGGAACCGGTCACGAAGGAGGCGTCCTCACCGACGAGGTACGCCACGAGCGGGGAGATCTCGTGCACCCGGGCGCGGCGACCGAGGGGCGCAGCGGCGCTCGATCCGCCGGCGGGCTCGTCGTCGTTCATCGCGGTGTCGACACCCCCGGGGCAGATGGCGTTGACGCGCAGGCGCGGCGCGAGTTCGACGGCGGCCGCGCGGGTCAGACCGAGCAGGGCCGCCTTCGACGCGGAGTACGCGGAGTAGCCGGCCGCGCCGACGAGGGCCGCCGTCGACGACACATTGACGATGGATCCGCCGTCGACCATCACGGGAGCGAGTGCCCGGATGCCGAGGAATGCACTGCGCGTGTTCACCGCGAACTGGCCCTCCCACTCGGCGAGTGGCGTGTCGACGAGGGCCCGGTGCCGCAGGATGCCGGCGTTGTTGACCAGCGCCCAGAGGGGCGCGTCCGCGGAGCGCAGCTCGTCGGCGAGGGTCGACCACTCGGCCTCGGACGAGACGTCGAGGTGGCGGTAGCTCGCGTCCGCTCCCCGGTCACGCAGGCGCTGCGCCGTACGCTCGCCGTCGTCATCGCGCATGTCGGCGACGATGACGACGTACCCGCGCTCGGCGAGGAGCTCCGCATGGGCCGCTCCCTGACCGCGGGCCGCGCCCGTGACGACGACGCAAGCCCTCACCGCATCACGTCCCCGCCGGAGAGGACGACGGTCTCGCCCGTGAGGAACGCCCCGTAGTCGGGCTGCGAGACGAGCCACACCCAGGCGGCGATCTCCTCGGGCTGCGCGACGCGCCCCAGGGGAATGGATGCCGCCGCGGCATCCATTCGTCCCGTCGCGGCGTTCCCGGGGGTGGCGACCCACCCCGGGGCGATGCCGTTGACGCGGATGCCGTGCGGGGCGAGCTCGAGCGCGAGCGACTTGGTGAGCATGACCACCGCTGCCTTCGAGGCGCCGTACAACAGCTGCCCGGGTGAGACTTGGAACGCGTCGACCGAGGCGAAGTTGACGACCGAGGCGCCCCGCGCCAGGCGCGGGCGGGCGGCGGCGATGACATTCAGGATGCCGAGGACATTGATGTCGAAGACGCGGCGGAAGATGTCGTCGTCGTAGGTGTCGAGCGTCGTCGGCGGGTAGACACCGGCGATGTTGGCGACCACGTCGATGGCATCCTCCAGCTCGAGAGCGTCATTGATCGCGCCCTCGAGAGCGGCTCGGGATCGCACGTCGGCGACGACGGAGACATACGTCGCCTCGAAGCCCCGGGGTGCGGAGGTGGCGGCGATGTCGACTCCGAGCACGCGGTAGCCCCGCTCGAGGAAGAGAGCGACGGCGCTGGCGCCCATTCCGCTCGCGGCGCCCGTAATGAGGGCGACCCCCGCCGTTCCGTGCATGTGTGTCTCCGTCCGACTCGCTGATGACTGGTTCCAGTGCATCAGCGGGGCGGGATCAGAGCCAGACTTGTTTTGCTATGGTGACCACAGGTAAAACCTTGGAGTCCATGGATGCCGCTTCCCACCGTCCGACAGCTCGAGTACTTCGTCACGGCCGCGCGGGTCGGCACGTTCGCCGCGGCGTCGGCCGAGCATCACATCGCCCAGCCGAGCCTGTCGGAGCAGATCGCCGTCCTCGAGCAGAACCTGGGGCTGCGGCTGTTCAGTCGCACGTCGCGGCGCCTGACCCTCACCGACGCGGGGCGACAGCTTCTTCCCCTGGCCGAGCGCGCCGTCAACGACGTGGTGGCCCTGGCCGACTTCGGCCGTCGCGTGAAGGGCATCGAGGAGGGCACCGTCTCGTTCGGCACCTTCAACAGCGCACACCTGTACCTGTTGACCGACCTCATTCGCGAGTTCCACGAGCAGCACCCCGGCGTGCGGATCCGTGTCACGGGTCTGAACTCGGCGGAAGTCGCCGACGCCGTGCGCGCCGGCGAGCTCGAAGCGGGTCTCGTGCAGCTCCCGGTAGACGACCGCGACCTCGTCGTCTCGCAGAGCGTCTTCTCCGATCAGGTCGTCTACGTCTCACGCACTCCGGCGCACACCGCTCAGCCCGTCACGATCGAGACCCTGGCAGCCCGCCCCCTCATCCTTTCGGAGGCGCGTTGGTCACAGGATGACCCTTTGCGTGTCTCGATCCTGCAGCGCGCGCAGGCGGCGGGCCTGACCCTGCACCCGATCATCGAGGTCGAGTTCCAGACGCACGCGCTCGAACTCGCCGCCCAGGGGGTCGGCGACTCGCTCGTGTCGTACCACGTGGGGCGCTCGGTCATCACCGAGCGCGGACTGCACTGGACGACGCTGACACCCGCGGTGAACGAGCACTACGCCTTCGTCACGCGTCGAGGCGGGGCGGTGTCACCCGCGACGACGGAGTTCATGAAGCTGGCGCACCGGGTACTGGCGCGTCTCACCTCGAACAGCCCTGTCCTGCCGTCTCCGATGTCCTGAGCCGGACGAGGAGCGCGACGGCATCCCCGACGTCTCGCGAGATCGCGCGTCTGAGGCGAGACCGCCGTCAGGCCACGTCGCCCCACGGCATCGGCCGCTCGGGATCGCGAGAACTGTCGTCGGGCAGGGGCGGAAGCGCCTCGCCACCCGCGCGGATGCAGAGCCACCGCAGTTCGCTGTCGCCGCCCGGGGTCGCGCGCCAGGTGCGCCAGACGTTCTGCCCGACCCGCACGACGCTGCCGGGACCGACGTCGACCACGTCGTCGTCGAGGCCCATCTGGCCGCGCCCCTCGAGGAAGACGTACAGTTCCTCGACCCGGGTGTGCGTGTGCCAGTAGCCGGCCTCTTCTCCGGGCAGCAGAGCGTTCGCCGTCATCCCGATGAACTGCATGGTCAGCTCCTGGTCGACGACGCGCCGCCCGTCGCGGGATCGCGCCGGGGCGAACCCCCCGAAGTGGTCGCGCCAGTCGTCCAGCCCGCCGATCTCGGTGACCTCGTAGTCGCTCATCGCTTCTCGCTTTCGTTCGCGGGTTCGGTCAGCTGCCAGCCCTCGGCGGTGCGCCGGTAGATCGTGCGCAGGTGCCGGCGGTCGGAGGAGCCCTGCCAGAACTCGACCCGGTCGGGGACGAGTCGCCAGAGGACCCAGCCGCCCGGCTCGATGCCGTCGCGGGCGGCGGCGGACCGAGCGGCGAGGTCGGCCGCGCTGTCTTCGGCGGAGGCCTCGACCACTCGTCCGCGCACGCGCACGGCCCGCAGCACCGCCGGCCACCAGAAGTTCAGCGCCGCAGCGGGCTGGGTGGCGAGTTGCGCACCCTTGGCGGAGGCGCGCGGACCGGCGAAGGCCCACCCCTGCGGCCCCAGGTCCTTGAGGATCAGCGTGCGGGCGTCCGGGATGCCGTCGGCATCGACCGTCGCGAGGGTGGCGCCGTGCGCCTCGGCGACGCCGGCGTCTACGGCCTGCCGGATCCACCGCTCGAACAGGGCCTCCGGTGCGACGGGGAGTGCCTCGGCATCCTGCTCGGGGGGAGTCCCGGTGAGGGAGGGGATCGACCGGAGCCACGCAGCCATCGTCATGCCCCCATCCTGCTCCTCCCGGGCACGCGCCTCTCCCGCGTGAGGCTCCAAGAATCGTCGCTTTCGGCGCTCCGGACGCGACAAAGGCGGCGCCTCACGCGCGAGCAGGCACGAAAGGCGCGACGAGGACAGGGGATGCCACGAGAACAGGCCGACCCGCGCGGGATCGGCCTGTTCTCGGCGCACGCGCCTGTTCTCGTGACGGACTACTCCTCGAGCTGCCCCAGCGACGGTTCGGCGA
>JAKOMY010000148.1 GCA_022702225.1 Microbacteriaceae bacterium
GACAAGAACTCCGCGGCGAGATCGGGCCAGTCGGTCATCATCGTCTCGGACCACGGCAGATCGATGCCGCTCGACATCGAGAGCAGGTCGCGCAGCGTCACCTCGGTCGCCGCGGGCAGCATCGAGCGAACCGGGTCGTCGAGCGACACGATTCCCTCGTCGGCGGCGATTCCGGCCGCCAGCACCGCGACGGCCTTCGCGACGGAGTGGATCTCCTCCCGCACATCCGGCGTCCACCGGTGCATCGCGACGTCGTCGCCC
Organism: Microbacteriaceae bacterium; assembly: GCA_022702225.1. GTDB lineage: Bacteria > Actinomycetota > Actinomycetes > Actinomycetales > Microbacteriaceae > Microbacterium. Next base: position 262 of record JAKOMY010000148.1, read on the forward strand.
ACGCGCACGTGCACGCCGTGCGCGGCGAAGCCGGTGTCGTCGATACGAGCGACGAGCGCGTCGCGAAGGGCGGCGGCGCGGGTCATGCGCCCAGGCTACGGGCCCGAGCGATTCTGCCTAGGCTCTCGGGGTGGACAACATCGTGGGCTCGGGCGTTCTCGCTGTCGTCGCGGGTGCCGTGGTCGCGATCCTCGCCTTCGTGCCGTTCGTCGCGGTCAGCTATCGGCGTCGCGGCCGGCTCACGGTGTGGCGCTCGCTCCTGTGGGCGGGGGCGGCCGTGTACTTCTGGGCGATCTGGACGTACACGCTCATCCCCCTGCCCGACTCCGAGGTCTACCGCTGCGCGGGCGTGAACCTGCACCCCTTCGTGTTCGTCGACGAGGTCCGCGCGGCCGTCGCCGCCTCGGGCCGGTACCTGACCGACCCCGTCGTCCTGCAGGTGGCGCTGAACGTGCTGCTGTTCGCCCCGCTCGGCTTTTTCTTGCGGGTGCTCGGGGGTCGCGGCATCCTGATCGCGGGTCTCGTCGGCTTTGCGACCTCGGGGATCATCGAGACGACGCAGCTGACGGGCGTCTGGGGTCTGTTCCCCTGCGCCTACCGTGTCTTCGACGTCGACGATCTCATCGCGAACACCAGCGGCGCTCTGATCGGATCGCTCCTCGCGTTCGTCGTCCCGGCTCAGCACCGGGGAGTGGAGAGGGCTCCGGATGCCGAGACCCCGCGCCCCGTGACGCGTCACCGCCGTCTGCTGGGACTGGTGTGCGACGTCGTGGGCGTCTGGCTGATCGGCGTCGCCGTGGCCGTGGTGGTGCAGGCCGTGCTCGTGCTGCTGCGGAGTGGGGTGACGTCGTCCCCGACCGACCAGGTCGCCTCGCTCGCGGGGACGATCGCTTCGGCGGGGCTCTGGCTCGGGGTGGTGCTGGCGACCGGCCGCTCGATCGGCGACCTCGCCACGCGGGTGCGCTTCACGAACGGTGTCCTCCCCGCGTGGGTGGCGCGCCCCTTGCGTTTCGCGACCGGGGCCGGGGCGTACGCGATCCTCGCGGCGCTGCCGGCGCCGTGGTCGCTGCTGGCCTTCCTTCTGGCGTCGACGACCGCGGCGCTTCTGCTGGTGTGGCCCGATGGTCGCGGCCTCACCGGGTGGATCGGCCGGCGCCGCTTGGTCGACGACCGTGCGGGAGTGGTGAGTCCCTCGGTCGACCGGGGCCTACGGGTGCGATGACAAGCCGCATCCACCGCGTCCTGCATCCGTGCTGCGACGGAGGGGAGTGCTCTCGCCGACGGAGGCGCCTCCACCCGCGCGGAACTCGTCGGCCAGCACCCCCATCAACACCTCGCCGAAGAAACGGATCGCGTCGTCTGTCATGAAAGGACGCTAGCGAGAGATCTCGTGACGCGGGGCTTGGCGGAGCCACGTTCCCGCATGTATACATTTACTATCCGTTCTTGTCCTACGAACTCCCTTACGTACCGTTTGGTTACGACTCCGTCCCCGCGGCACAGGGGGCGGGCGAGGAGCGCTGTCGTGTGTTCGTGCTGGCCTCTGGGAGGGGTCGGCAACACCGGGGGCGTGACGGAACGTCCTGATCGATCATGAAAGTTGGCCGGCCCATGTCTGTCCTCACCTCTCTGCTGCGAGTGAAAGTCGCGCTCGCGCTGGTCGCGCTCGTGAGCGTGGGGCTGGGGACCTCGACGAACACCGGCGCCTACTTCACGGCCGTGCGAGAGCTCTCCGGCAACAAGTTGAGCAGCGCTGCTCTGGCGGCGCCGGCGAACCTCGCCGTGACAAAGAACAGCAGCGGAAGCAACGTGATCTCGTGGTCGGCGGCTACCTCTCAGAGCTGGGCGACGACGAACAATGTCACCTCCGGCGTGACATATCGCGTCCAGCGCACGTTGCCCGGACAATCGGCGACGACGATCTACTCGGGAACGAATCGCACCTATACCGACGCGTCGTCGAGCGCGAGGAATCTCCAGTTCGCGGCGTTCGCCGCCGGGCAATTTCATACGGCTGCCCTCGCGGTCGATGGGTCGGTCTGGGCGTGGGGCCGTAACAGCAGCGGCCAACTGGGTAACGGCACCACCCAGGACTCGGCGGTGCCGGTTCGCGTCCCTCTGCCGGGGAAAGCGAAGCAGATCGCGAGCAGCCTCGTGTCGACCCTCGCTCTCCTCGAGGACGGTTCCGTCTGGTCCTGGGGAGGGAACTGGGAAGGCGAGGTGGGAAACGGAACCACAAACGCGCAGACGAGCCCCTACCACGTGGCATTTCCCGATGGCGTGACGATCACCCATCTGGGCGACACGAGCTCCGGCTCCTACTCCAGCTACGCCCTCGCATCGGACGGCACGTTCTACGCCTGGGGACAAAACAACAACGGTCAGCTCGGAGTGGGGGACGCGACGGCCAGGTACAGTCCGACCCACGTCAATGTCGTCGTCCGGACGCTGGCGGCGGGACGCGGACACGCTGTCGCCATCACACCCGAGGGGTCCGTCCTGGCGTGGGGAGCCGGCGGCGCTTCGCAGCTGGGGCGGGTCGCGACGGCGAGTTACACCCCGAGCCGCGTGACCTTCCCGGACGGGGCGAGCAAGCAGGGTTTCGACAAGATCTCGGCCGGCCTGCAGTTCACGATCGCGGAAGATGCCGACGGGCAGGTGTGGATCTGGGGAAGGATGGGCGACGGCGTCTCGCCGGAGCGCACAACGCCCGAGATCATCGCCGCCGGCGGGTTCCGGTCCCTAGAGGCGGGTTACCGTTCAGCGTGCATCGTGAGAGCCAGTGATGGCGGGGTGGTCTGTTGGGGCGACAACGAGTACGGGCTCCTGATGGATGGGACGACGACCTCCACGGCGCACCCGACCGCGGCGACCTCGGCGGACAGCAAGGGAGTGCAAACCGTCGTCCTGTCCGCCTTCAGGGCCTTCGGTATGGCGGCGCCGAATACGAGCGGATCGACGAACATCTGGGCGTGGGGTGACGACCAGGCCGGGCTTCGCGGAGACAACAAGTCAGGCGCATCGAACAGTTTCTGGCCCACGCGAGTCCTGGGTCCCAAGACGTGCCCGGCGGGCACATCTTTAGAGGGCTCGAACTGCGTCCTCCCCCCAGGAGTGACCTACTCCGTGGACTACACGTACGCCGATTGGGTGTCCCTGTCTGCGGAGAAGACCACCTGACCGCGGCGCGCGCGTCTGAGATGCGTCACCCCGCGCGGAACTCCTCGGCCAGCACGCCCATCAGCACCTCGTCGTGGAACCGCCCGCCGTGGAACGCCACCGCGCGTCGCACACCCTCGCGCACGAACCCGGCCTTCTCGTACGCACGGATGGCCCGGTCGTTGTAGGCCCAGACCCGCAGCTCGACCTTGTGCACCCCGAGCTCGTCGAAGGCGAATCGCAGCATGGTGCGCGTGGCATCCGCGCCGTATCCGCGTCCGACGGCGTCGGGGCCGAGGATGATCGCGAACGTCGCGATGCGCGCCGGGAGGGCGGCTCCCCAGAGCGTCGCGTGACCGATGAGCTGCCCGGCCTCGTCGTCGATGCTGAAGCCCGCCCCGCCGGGGGAGTCGTTGCGGCTCCACGCCTGGAACATCTCGCGGACGGCCGCGATCGTGCGCGGGCTCACGCTGTTCTGCTGCAGCACGGCGCTGTCGCTGCGCTGCCACCAGTCGACGAGTGGGTCGAGGTCGGCGTCGGTCAGCGCGCGTAACCGCACGCGCTCGCCGCGCAGGATGTCGGCGCCGTGCGCCAGGGCGGTGTCGGTGTCGTGGATCGCGTCATCGGCCATGTCCCGACGCTACTCAATTCGATCCGGGACGCTACCGGGACGGCATGAACGAGGCGGCGACGTGTGTCACCGGGAGCCCGGTCCGGCACCGAGGATGGGCTCAGGCGAACATCTGGCGCAGGGCCACGAGGTCACCGACCGCGAGGGCGTGGCGAATGACATCGGCCTCGGCGGGGTCGGGGAAGAGCGCCTCGAGGTCGTTCGCGAAGATCGAGCGGAGCGCATCGAGATCGTTCGCGTGGGCGGCGGCGCTCATCGCCTCGACCGCGCGCTGGTAGGGAATCTGAAGGTACCCCTCCGTCGCGCTGTTCGGATTGAAGTACGGAATCCAGGGGAGAGTGCTGTCCGGCCGCAGCAGCAGCAGTTCGCCGGGCTGAATGACGCGCGTGTGGTTCAAGGTCGAGACGGATCCGGGGTTTGCCAAGCAGAATCGATCGCCGATGGCGTCGAGGGCATCGCCGGCCGCGACGGTGTACGTCACGACGCGCCCCTGGTCATCGAGGCCAGCGGTACCCGCCGCGTACTCGCGGGGGCCGCTGTCGATGAGGTCTCGGTTCAGACTGGCGCTCGCCCGTCCGAGCTGCAGCCACGCCGGTTTGTCGCAGCCGCCAGGATCATTCACGGGGATCGAGACGCCGCCGACATTCACATCGTCACCGGGCAGCGGGGTCGGGGACGCTCCGGGAGCCGTCGCCGAACGGTCGGTACCGGCCTGGAGGGAGGGCACCCCTGTGACGGTCTGCCACGACGACACCTGTGTATAGACGCCCGCCACGGCTGGTGCGGCGAGAGCTACGAGACCGCCGACCACCAGGGCCGAGATGCCCGTCGTGATTGCCGCCGCCTTCTTCACCCCTTCACTGTAGGAGACCGCCGCCCGCGCGTCGACGGGCCGTGAGCGCGGCGGCTTCTTCCCACGGCGCCTGTGCCCTTCGTATGCCGCCAGGGCTCATACGTGCCTCGACGACGGAACACCCCCGCCGTCGCCGCCGCCTAGGCTTGACCCGGAGGATTCGATGTCGTCGAGAGCAGGGCGCGCGCAGCGGGCGGGGCGCGGCATGGCCGCAGCCGCGGTCGCGACGTTCGTGGCGACCCTGTCGCACGCGGCGGTCTCGGCCGAGCGGCCCCCGTTCGTCAACATCGTGCTGGCCCTGTGCCTCGCCGCGCCCTTGTGCGTGATGCTCGCGGGCCGTGCGATGTCGTGGACGCGCCTCTCGCTCGCGGTCGTCCTCAGCCAGGCACTCTTCCATGCGTTGCTCGTGCTCGACCTGCAGGGCGGATTCGTGCCGGCCGGTCACCACGCCACGACCTCGCTGTTCAGCGCCGCCGGCGGTCACAGTGCCTCGGCCCACGCGTCGGAGTCTCCGTGGATGTGGGCGGCGCACGCCGTCGCCGCTCTCGTGACGGTCGTCGCGCTCGGCCGGGGGGAACGCGCGGTGCAGGTCATCGCGCGGTTCTTCGTCGCGGTGCTCTCGGTGCTGCGGCCGTTCCGGGGGCTCTCCCCGCGGACGGATGCCGTGCTCTCGGCGCCCGCGCCGCTGCTGCTGACGACGGCGATGACCGTGCTGTCGTCGATGAGGCACCGGGGTCCGCCGCTCGCGGCCTGACCCCACCCCTCATCCTTCGCGCGTATCCAACGCCTCTTCGGCGTGCGCACTTCGCAGAAAGCAGCACCATGTCTCGAAAGACCACTCTTCGCCGCGCCCTCGTCGGCCTCGCCGCCGGCGCGGCCCTGGCGATCGCCGTTCCGCTCGCGGCCTCGGCCCACGTCACCGTCAACCCCAACACGGCGACCCCCGGCAGCTACGCCACGGTCAACTTCCGCGTCCCCACCGAGTCCAAGACGGCATCCACCGTCAAGCTCGAGGTCACGCTGCCGACCGATACTCCGCTGACCTCGGTGCTCGTCGAGCCCGTCCCGGGCTGGACCGCCTCCGTCGAGAAGGGGGCGCTGCCCGCTCCCGTCGAGGTCGACGGCAACACCATCTCGGACGGCCCGCTCAAGATCGTCTGGCAGGCCGACCCCGGCGTGGGTATCGGACAGGATCAGTTCCAGATCTTCTCGGCGGTGCTCGGACCGATCCCCGACACCGGGCACCTCGTGCTCCCCGCCGTGCAGACCTACTCCGACGGCTCGGTCGTCGACTGGACGAACACCCCCGAGCAGGTCGCGGCTGACGACACGCTCGAGCCCGCCCCGGTGCTCTACATCAACGACACCCCGCCCGCGAGCGGGCACGGCGGACACAGCGGCCACGGCAGCGCGTCGGCCGCGCCGACGATGGACGATCACTCCATGGAGGCCTCGGCTCAGACGAGCGACTCCTCGGGCCTGTCCCTCGGCCTCAGCATCGCGGCCCTCGTGATCGCGGTCGCCGGCGCCCTGCTCGGCGCCTTCGCGGTGTCGCGTCGCCCGAAGCGCAGCTGAGTATGGGCACCGGGAACGCTCTGCGCCGGGCCCTGGTCGGGGCGGTGGTCGTCGCTGCGGCGATGACCGCCGCCCTCGGCGGGGCGGTGGCGGCGTCGGCGCACGACAGCCTCGTGTCGTCGACTCCCGCGGAGGGCGAAAGCGTCTCGACGCTGTCGGAGGTCAAGCTCGACTTCAGCGCCAACCTGCTCGGCTACGACGGCGGCAACATCGTCATCGTCATCGGTCCTGACGGCAAGCACTACGAGAGCGAGTGCGTGGCTCTCGCCGGTCCCACCCTGACCCTCCCGGTCGCCCTGGGGGCACCCGGCGCCTACACGGTCGAATGGCGCGCGGTCTCATCCGACGGGCACCCCGTCTCGGGCGAGATCCCGTTCACGTACACCGGCGAGAACACCTCGGCCGGAGCGGATTCCTCGCCGTGCGCGAGCGCCCAGGGCGCGGCTCCCGCCGAGACCCCGGTGGCAGCGCCCTCGA
>JAKOMY010000154.1 GCA_022702225.1 Microbacteriaceae bacterium
GCCGAGGCGCTTCAGCGAGGCTTCCGCCGCGGCGCGGATGTTCTTCGCGCCCAGTCCGCGGAACTCGGGGTGCTGGCTGACCTTGGTGGCCACCACGACGTTCTCGGGCTTGCGGGAGGCGAGCCACTCGCCGATGAGGGTCTCACTCTCGCCGCCCGAGTTGCCGGGCACCCAGGCGCTGTAGGCGTCGGCGGTGTCGATGAAATTGCCACCCCCGGCGTGGAAGGAGTCGAGCACCGCGAACGAGGTGTCTCGGTCGGCGGTCCAGCCGAAGACGTTGCCGCCCAGCGAGAGGGGGAGGATGTCGAGGTCGCTGCGTCCGATACGCGTCATGATGCCCTTCCTGTCGAAATCGGTGACAGGGAGGTCAACGATCATCGTCGGAGGGCATTCCCACGACGCGCGGGTTCAGCTGCCTCCGGAAAGGATGCCGATCAGCCCGCTGACGAGGAGCCACAGGCCGATGCCGGCGCCGGCGATCCAGATGACGACGGTGCCCGCGGGGTACTTCTTCTTCCCGTCGGGGCCGCCCGGGGTCTCGGGAGCGCTCACGAGCGCACCATCGTGATGATCGAGACGATGAGCACGGCGAGACCTCCGATGACGGCGATGGCGGCGATGACGGGCCCTCCGCCGGCGAGGTAGGCGGCGACGCCCAGGGCGAGGAAGAGCACGGCCAGCACGATGCCGACGATCTGGTAGACGCGATAGCGCCGCCCGACCGGCGTCGTCCTGTGTTCGCTCACTGTTCCCCCTCGACTTCCAGGCTACCGAAAACCTGTGCGCTTCCTGAGCCGGTATCCGGGGAATCGCCCGAGTGTCCAGATCGCGGCGTAGCGTGGGCGCATGCCGCGCCCCGTACCCGACCCCGTCCGCCCCGGTCAGGAATCCGTGTGGGACTACCCTCGGCCCCCGCGGCTGGAGCGCGTCCGCAAGCGCGTGCAGATCGACTTCGGCGGCGTGCGCATCGCCGACACCGACGACGTCGTCCGGGTGCTCGAGACCAGTCATCCGCCCGTGTACTACGTGCCGATCGCCGCGTTCGGCGATGCCCTCACCCTCGGAGAAGGCGCCTCGTTCTGCGAGTTCAAAGGCGGCGCCCGGTACTTCGACGTGCACGGGGGAGGGGGAGCGGTTGCACCGCGCGCCGCCTGGAACTACCCGCACCCCATGCCGGGGTACGAGCTGCTCGAGGACCGCGTGGCCGTCTACGCGGGCCCCATGGACCGCGTCGTCCTCGGCGGCGAGACGGTGCAACCGCAGCCCGGCGGGTTCTACGGCGGCTGGGTCACGAGCGACCTCGCGGGGCCGTTCAAGGGCGTCCCCGGTTCGATGGGCTGGTAGCCCGCGTCGCCAGGGCCGGGGCGTGCCCCGAGTGGATGCCGTGGCTCAGTCGCCGCGGAAGGCCTGCGGCACCGCCGCGTGCAGGTCGGCGAGCCACGCGCGAGCGTTGCCGTCGGAGGGGGCGCGCCAGTCTCCGCGCGGAGAGAGCGAACCGGCGGGCGACACCTTCGGCCCGTTCGGGATCGCGGTGCGCTTGAACTGCGCGAACCCGAAGAAGCGCTTCAGGAACACCTCGAGCCATCTCGCCACGGTGACGAGGTCGTACGCCGGGCGTTCTTCCTCGGGGTAGCCGGGCGGCCAGGCGCCGGCATCCGGATCATTCCAGGCGTGCGCCGCGAGGAAGGCGATCTTCGACGGCCGGAACCCGAAGCGCAGGACGTGGTACAGCGTGAAATCGTGCAGGTTGTAGGGGCCGATGCGGTCCTCGGTGGACTGCATGCGGCCGTCCTGCCCCGCGGGCACCAGCTCGGGGCTGATCTCGGTGTCGAGCACGGCCTGCAGCACCTGGACGGTGTCGTCGCTGAGCTCTCCCGAGGAGATCACCCAGCGGATGAGGTGCTGGATGAGGGTCTTCGGCACCCCGGGGTTCACCGAGTAGTGGCTCATCTGATCGCCCACGCCGTAGGTGGACCACCCGAGCGCGATCTCGGACAGGTCGCCGGTGCCGACGACGATCCCGTCGTTCTGGTTCGCGAGACGGAAGAGGTAGTCGGTGCGCAGCCCCGCCTGCACGTTCTCGAAGGTGACGTCGTGCACGGGTCGTCCCGCGGCGAAGGGGTGTCCCATGCGCGAGAGCATCTCGGTCGCCGCGGGGCGGATGTCGATCTCTTCGATCGAGGCGCCGACGGCCTCCGCCAGGGCGATCGCGTTGCGCTTGGTCTTCTCGCTCGTCGCGAAGCCGGGGAGCGTGTAGGTGAGGATGTCGCTACGCGGACGCCCCATCCGGTCCATGGCGCGCGCGATGACGAGAAGGGCGTGCGTGGAGTCGAGTCCGCCGCTCACCCCGAGCACCGGCCGCGGGTTGCCGATGGCCTGCAGGCGCTGGACGAGCCCCGACACCTGGATGTTGAAGGCCTCGTAGCAGTCCTGCGCGAGGCGAGCGGGGTCGTCGGGGACGAACGGGAAGCGGTCGACGGCACGGCGCAGACCGAGATCGGTCGCCGGTGGAGCGAGCTCGAACGGCACCGTGCGGAATGCGGGGGCCGTGGTGCGGCGGTTGTCGTCGAACGTGCCCTGGCGCAGGCGATCCTGACGGAGCCGGTCGAGATCGACGTCGGCGACGCTGCGCCGCGGCCCGTCGGGGAAGCGCTCGGTCGTGTCGAGCAGCTGGCCGCTCTCGTAGATCATGGTCTGGCCGTCCCAAGAGACGTCGTTGGTCGACTCGCCCTGGCCCGCGGCCGCGTAGGCGTAGACGGCGAGGCACCGCATCGACTGCGATTGCGAGAGCAGGTTGCGGTCGTCGGCGCGCCCGATCGTGATGGGGCTGCCCGAGAGGTTCGCGAGCACCGTGGCCCCGGCCAGTGCCGCCCCCGATGACGGCGGGATCGGAACCCAGACGTCTTCGCACACCTCGGCGTGCAGGGTCAGACCGGGCACGTCGACCGCATCGAACAGAAGGTCGGGCCCGAACGGCACCGTCTGGCCCGCGACGCGGATGTGCTGCCCGGCCTGGTCGTCGCCGCGGGCGTACCAGCGGTGCTCGTAGAACTCGCGGTACGTGGGCAGGTACGCCTTCGGGGCGACGCCGAGCACCCGGCCCCGGTGGATCACGACCGCGCAATTGAACAGGCGGTTGCCCTGGCGCAGCGGCGCGCCGACCAGCAGCACCGGGAGGAGGTCTGCGGATGCCAGGACCAGACGCTCGAGGGCGGTCTCGACGGCGTCGAGCAGGGGATCCTGCATGACGAGGTCGTCGATCGCATAGCCGGTCAGGCACAGCTCGGGGAAGACCGCGACGGCGACCCCCTCGGCGTCGCAGGCGCGCGCCGATTGGAGCACGGCGTCGGCGTTCGTGGCGGGGTCGGCGACCGCGACGGGGATCGTGCACGCGGCGACGCGCGCGAACCCGTGCCGGTACACGTTCTCGAACGGCAGATCGGTGATCACCCCCTCAGTCTGTCAGCACCCTCCGGCAGTGGGCAGTCCGGTTGCGAGAGCGACCTCCCCGTGGACGGGCGGCGGCCGATGTCGGCGGCCCCGGTTAGCGTGAACACCATGCGGTACATCGAGCAAGACGGGCGGATCGTCTGGAGCGCCAGCGACCTCAAGGCGGCGGCCGAGTGCGAATTCGCGTGGCTGCGCGCGATCGACGCCAAGATCGGACGCACCGCCCCCGTCGACGACCCCGAAGACGCCACCCTCGAGCGCGCGGCGCGGCTGGGTACGGCACACGAGCTGCGCGTGCTCGACGACGACCGCGCCCGCTTCGGCTCGGCGGTGCGCGAGATCCCCGCGGCGCGATCATCCGACGCCGAGGCGCTCGCCGAAGCCGTGCGCCTGACCGACGAGGCCCTCGCCGACCCGTCCGTCGAGGTGGTCTATCAGGCCGCGTTCGCCACCGAGGAATTCGTCGGGTTCGCCGACTTCCTCGTGCGCGAGCCCGAGGCGTCGTCCGATGGAACACGCCGATGGATCGTGCAAGACACCAAGCTGGCGCGCCGCGCGCGCGTGACGGCGCTCATGCAGCTCGCCGCCTATGTCGATCAGCTCGATCGTCTCGGCGTGCCGCGCTCCGACGAGGTGCAGCTGCTGCTCGGCGACGGGTCGACGAGCACGCATCGCGTCGACGATCTGCTCCCGGTCTTCGACCTCCGCCGCGAGCGCCTGCGCGCCCTCATCGCCGACCGCCGTGTCGACCTCGGTACCGCCGGACCCGTGATCGCCTGGGGCGACCCGCGCGGCGATCTCGGGGTCATCGCGTGCGGCCGATGCGCCACGTGCGAGCTCGAGGTCGTCGCCCACCGCGACCTTCTGCTCGTCGCGGGCATGCGGCCCGTCCAGCGCGACCGGTTGCGGGCGGGCGGCATCGAGACGATCGATCAGTTGGCGGTCGCGCCCGCGCCACCCGCGGCCATGAGCGTCGACACCTTCGTCTCGTTGCGCACGCAGGCGCGCCTGCAGCTCGAGAGCCCGGCCGGCATCCCGAGCGCCGACCAGCCCGCCCACGCGGTGCCCACGTTCGAGATCGTCGCGCCCAAGTCGCTGGGCGTGCTCCCGCGGCCCGACCACGGCGACCTCTTCTTCGATTTCGAGGGCGACCCGCTGTACACCGAGGGTGTCGGCGAGCACTGGGGCATCGACTACCTCTTCGGGTGGGTCGACACCCGCGAGGTCTACGGAGCGCTCTGGGCGCACACCTTCGACGAAGAGCGAGCCGCCCTCGAGCGTTTCCTCGACATGGTGGCGCTGCGACGCCAGCGGCACCCGGGCATGCACATCTACCACTACGCCCCCTACGAGCCGACACACCTGCTCACGATGGCCGCCCGCTACGGCGTCCGCGAGGCCGACGTGGATCGGCTCCTGCGCGACGGCGTCTTCGTCGACCTCTACCCGGTCGTGCGTCGAGCGCTGCGGGTGGGGTCGCGCTCGTACTCGATCAAGAAGCTCGAGCCCCTGTACATGGGCGACGACGTGCGCACGAGCGACGTGCAGCGCGGCGACGACTCGATCGTGAAGTACGTCGAGGCCCGCGCGCTCGCTGCCGACGGCGATGCGGTCGCCGCGCAGCGCGTGCTCGACGACCTGGCCGACTACAACCGCTACGACTGCGTCTCGACGCGGCGCCTGCGCGACTGGCTCGTCGATCGCGCGCGCGAGTCGGGGGCTGTCCCCGCGCGCGGAGCCGAGCCCGACGAGCAGGCCTACGAGCCGTCGCCCCGCGCGACGGCCCTGCAGCGCTGGGCGGGCGATGCGGCAGAACCCGACGCGACCGCGCTCCGTCTCGCCGCGGCCGCGATCGACTACTACCCGCGCGAAGAGAAGACCTACTGGGCCACGCACTTCCTGCGTCTGCGCGAGCCGCTCTCGGTTTGGGAAGAGACCCGTGACGTCGTCGTGGTCGACGCGGCACGCTCGCGCGTCGTCGCCGATTGGCACTTCCCCGAGTCGGGCCGCGGATCGGAGCGCCGTCTCGTCGAGCTCCGCGGCGAGGTCGCACCCGGCACGCGCGTGAGCGTGGACGGCGAGCCCTTCGCGGTCTACGACCTTCCCGCGCCCTTCCCGCTCGAGACGCGCCCCCGATGGATCCACGGTGCGCGCCGAGTGACGGTGCGCGAAGTGCTCGACGACGGAGCGATCGTCGAAGAGACCGCCGTCGACGGCGCGACCTGGCGCGAGCTGCCGCTCGCCCTCACCCCGCCCGCACCCCCGCGCGCCGGGAATCAGCAGAAAGCGATCGACGCGTGGGCCGACGGAGTCCTCGCCGCCGCCCCCGGAATCCCCGACGGCGCGGCCGCCGACATCCTGCGTCGCGTCCCGCCGCGCACGCTGTCGGGGTCTCTCTCCCCGGTCACGAGCGTCGACGGCGTGAACGGCGACGACGAGGTCACCGCCATCGCGCGCAGCGTCGCCGACCTCGACCACAGCTATCTCGCCGTCCAAGGCCCTCCCGGCACGGGCAAGACCTACGTGGGCTCGCACGTCATCGCGCGCCTCGTCGCCGAGCGCGGCTACCGCATCGGGGTCGTGGCGCAATCCCACGCGACCATCGAGCACATGCTCGATCAGGTCATCGCGGCCGGGGTGCCGGCATCCCGAGTCGGGAAGGCGCCGAAAGATCCGAGTGCCCCGCACGCTTTCACGGTGCTGCCCAAGAACGGCGTGGCGTCGTTCACCGCCGAGAACGCCTCCACCGGCTTCGTCGTCGGGGGGACCGCCTGGGATTTCAGCCACGAGGCTCGTATCCCGCGCGGGAGCCTCGATCTGCTCGTGATCGACGAGGCGGGGCAGTTCTCGCTCGCCTCCACCATCGCGGTGTCGCTCGCGGCGCAGCGTCTCCTGCTGCTGGGCGACCCGCAGCAGCTGCCGCAGGTCAGCCAGGGCACGCACCCCGAACCCGTCGACACCTCGGCCCTGGGGTGGATCATCGACGGTGCCGAGGTGGTGCCGGACGAGTTCGGCTACTTCCTCGCGCGCACGCGCCGTATGCACCCCGCCGTCGCCGAGCCGGTCTCACGGCTGTCGTACGAGGGGCGTCTCGCCGCGCACCCCTCCACCGCTCTGCGCCGTCTCGACGGCGTCGACCCCGGCGTCCACCCTCGTCCCGTGCGGCACCGCGGCAACTCGACGTTCTCGAACGAAGAGGCCGCTGAGGTCGCGCGCCTGGTGTCCGAACTCGTGGGGCGCGAGTGGACGGGCGCCGAGGGGGGAGCGGGGGACTCCGCCGTCGTGCACGCTCCCCGCTCGCTGCGGGCCGACGACATCATCGTCATCACCCCCTACAACGCGCAACAGGTCGCCGTCGAAGAGGCCCTGGCCGCCGCGGGCTTCGCCGACGTCCCGGTCGGGACGGTCGACCGATTCCAGGGCAAAGAAGCGGTCGTCGCGATCCTGACCCTCGCCGCGTCGTCGGGTCGGGAGGCTCCGCGCGGCTTGGAGTTCCTGCTGCTGCGCAATCGCATCAACGTCGCGATCTCGCGCGCGATGCAGGCCGCCTATGTGGTGTACTCGCCCGCTCTGCTCGACGATCTCCCGCGGACCCCCGAAGGGGTCGCGCGGCTCAGCGGGTTCGCTCGATTGGTGGGCGCTCAGGCCGTGCCGTAGAGGCGGTCGCCGGCGTCACCGAGACCGGGCACGATGTACCCCTTCTCGTTGAGGCGCTCATCGACGGCGCCGAGCACGAGAGTGACGTCGTGGCCCTCGACCTGCTTCTCGATCGCCGCGACGCCCTCGGGCGCGCCCAGCAGGCAGATCGCGGTGACGTCCTGCGCGCCACGCGCGAACAGGAACTTGATGGCCGCGCCGAGCGAGCCGCCGGTGGCGAGCATCGGGTCGAGCACGAAGCACTGGCGGTCGCTGAGGTCGTCGGGCAGGCGCTCGGCGTAGGTCGTCGGCTCGAAGGTCTCTTCGTCGCGGACCATGCCGAGGAATCCGACCTCGGCGGTGGGCAGGAGCTTCACCATGCCCTCGAGCATGCCGAGGCCGGCGCGCAGGATGGGCACCACGATCGGCCGGGGCTCACTGATTCTCACACCCATCGTCTTGGTGACCGGGGTCTGGATCTCGATCGGGTCGACGCGCACGTTGCGGGTCGCCTCATACGCGAGGAGCGTCACGAGCTCCTCGGTGAGCTGGCGGAACACCGGCGACGACGTCTGCACGTCACGCAGCACCGTGAGCTTGTGGGTGATGAGCGGGTGGTCGGCGACGTGGACACGCATAGGCTCAAGGCTAACCGTTTCCCCCGCGCCCCACCGCCGTCGATTCTCGGAGCTCCCGTGACGCCCACCGCCGCAGACCTCGCCGCGATGCGGCGGGCCTTCGAGCTCGCCGACGCCGCCGAAGTCGACGGCGACGTCCCGGTGGGAGCCGTCGTCGTCGACTCCACCGGCCGGATCATCGGCGAGGGTCGCAACCTCCGCGAGGCCACGGGCGACCCCACCGCGCACGCCGAGGTCGTGGCGCTGCGCGAGGCCGCCCGGAACCGGGGTTCGTGGCACCTGGCGGAGTGCACGCTGGTGGTCACTCTCGAGCCGTGCGTGATGTGCGCGGGGGCGATCCTGCAGGCGCGCGTCGACCGCGTCGTCTTCGGGTCGTGGGATGCCAAGGCGGGAGCCGCGGGATCCATGTACGACGTCCTGCGCGATCGGCGTCTTCCCCACCGCGTCGAGGTGGTCGGCGGGGTCGACGAGGAGCGGGCCGCCGCGCAGCTCCGGGCGTTCTTCGAGAACCGCCGCTGAGCGCTCAGCGCGGGAGGAGCGGCAGGACCTCGGCGCCGATCTGATCGGCGTGATCGACGTCGCGCAAGTCCATGAGCTGGAAGTAGACCCGCTCCGCGCCGAGGGCCCGCAGCCTTTCCACCTTCTCGGCGACCTGCTCGGGTGTGCCGACGATGTTCGTACCGTCGTCGAACTCCGCGCGCGTGCGGCCGATCGCCTGAGCGCGCCGCTCGATCGCGGCCTCGTCCGAGCCGACGATGGTCGGCAGCGCGACCGAGAGCTTCAGCGTCTGCGGGTCGCGGCCGATCGTCTCGCACGCGGCGCGGACGACGGCGAACTTCTCGGCCACGACGTCTTCCGCGACGAAGCCGATGTTGAACTCCGTGGCGTACTTCGCGGCGAGAGCGGGGGTGCGCTTCGGGCCGCCGCCGCCCACGATCACCGGCACCGGCGACTGCACCGGCTTCGGCAGCGCCGGCGCTTCGTCGAGCGCGTAGTGCTCTCCGCGGAACGAGAAGGTGTCGGCATCCGGAGTCGACCACAGACCCGTGACGACCTGGAGCTGCTCTTCGAGCAGGTCGAAGCGCTTCGCCGGGAAGGGGATGCCGTAGGCCGCGTGCTCGCGCTCGAACCAGCCCGTGCCGAGGCCCAGCTCGACGCGTCCGCCCGACATGGCGTCGACCTGTGCGACCTGGATCGCGAGGATCGCGGGGACGCGGTACGTCACCGACGACACGAGCGTGCCCAGGCGGATGCGAGAGGTCTCGCGCGCGAGGCCGGCGAGGGTCGTCCACGCGTCGGTGGGGCCCGGTCGGGGATCGCCCGGGCCCATGCGCAGGTAGTGGTCCGAGCGGAAGAAGCCGTCGAGGCCGTGCTGTTCCGCCGAGCGAGCGAAAGCGAGTTGATCGTCGTAGGAGAAGCCCTGCTGGGGCTCGGTGAACAGGCAGTACTCCACGGGGACCTCCGGGGGACGGGCGAGTCGGGGACGGGTCAGTCGGCCGAGCGCAGGATGATCGCCTCGGTCGGCGGCGCCGGATCGGCGGGCCGACCGACGTAGCCGATGTGCGTCAGCAGCGCTCGGCGGAACTGCGCCGGGCGCTCGAGGTGGACGGAGTGTCCGGCCCCCTCGACGGGGACCTCGGTGACCTCGCCGCCCTTGTCCGCGTAGGCGGAGAGCACGTCGCGCGTCTGGGAGACCATCGGCTGTGCGGGGGCGACATCGGCGCCGGGCCAGTCGGGGACCACTCCGAGCGCGCCCAGGTGGTTGACGTCCGAGAACGAGGCGTCCGAGACGATCGCGTCGGCGGTGCCGTAGATCCACAGGATCGCGGGCTTGTCTTCGAGGTCGACGATGCCCGAGACGTCGAAGTACTTCGGCGCCAGCGCGTTGAGCACGCCGGTCGTGCCGGGGGCGAAGCCCGGCCAGGTCGAGGTGACGACCGAGTCGCCCGGGTAGTTGCCGGTGGCCGTGGAGGTCGACAGCATCGCCTCGACCCATACGTCCTCGTGCTCGCTCCGGTAGCCCGCGGCGACGTAGCCGGAGCGGAACACCGCGCGCGGCGAGGTCGGGGCCTCGTCGGTGGTGTCGTGGTCGATGAGTCGCTGGACGAAGTCGGGGTTCGCCGCCCCCGCACCGGCGCCGGCGTCTTCGTCGTTCAGACGAGATCCGTCACGTCGCGTGCCGCCGAAGCCGTAGGGGGAGATGGGCGACTGCAGCGTGAGAGAGAGAACGGGGTGATCGAGCGCGTACTGCAGCACGACGGCCCCGCCCATCGACCAGCCGACGAGATGAGCGGAGGCGATGCCGAGGGCTTCGAGCGTCGCGTGGAGATCGTCGCTGAAGTCGCGGACGCCGCGGGTGGCGTCGATGGGGCTGTGCTCGGTGCGACCGAAGCCGCGCAGGTCGACGGCGACGACGCGCAGCTCGCTCGGCAGGTCTTGCATGATCTCCTGCCAGAGCAGCGAGGAGGCGACGTTGCCGTGCACGAAGACGACCGTGTGCTCGGGGGCGGTGGCGGGGTCGTCGCCGACGCGCTCGAGCACGTTCACCCCCAGCCGGTCGGTCTCGACCAGGCGCGCGGTGATGCCGTCGAAGAGAGTCATCGCTAGTCCTCCGTATCGCTCGCCGGTGCTCCGGCACACCGTTTCCCGACTCTAACGCGCGCCCCTCTCGGTCGCACTCAGACTTGCCCCGCCGCGAGAGTCCGGTTCGTAGACTGGCTCGCATGACGGATGCCACGACCTCGCTGCCCCCGATCGCGATCCTCGGAGCCGGTTCCATGGGAGGCGCGATCCTCCGCGGCCTCGTCGCGGCCGGACTCACCGGGGGAGGGGTGACGGCGACCAACCGTTCGATCGCGAAGGCCGCCGAGCTCGCCGATCTCGACGGGGTGACCAGCGTCGCCCTCGAGGCGAATCCGGCGGGAAACACCGACGCCGTCGCCGCCGCCGACATCGTGCTGGTGGGAGTCAAGCCCGCGATGGTGCCCGACCTGCTCGACGAGATCGCCCCGCATCTGCGCCCCGGCGCGATCGTGGTGAGCCTCGCCGCGGGCGTCACCCTCGACACGTTCGCCGCTCGTCTCGGCGAGGGCGTCGCCACCCTGCGCTCGATGCCGAACACCCCCTCGCTGGTCGGAAAGGGAGTCACCGGCCTCGCCGCCGGCCCCGCGGCCTCCGCCGCCGACATCGCCGTTGTCCGGGCGCTCTTCGAGACCGTGGGCTCGGTCCTGGAGGTCCCCGAGTCGCAGATCGATGCCCTCTCGACCATCTCGGGCTCCGGTCCCGCCTACGTCTTCCTCCTCGTCGAGGACTTCACCCGGGCCGCCGTGCGGATGGGCTTCGACGACGACCAGGCGCGCCTGCTCGCGGAGCAGACCTTCATCGGGGCCGCAGCTCTCATGGCATCCGCCGATGTCGATCCCGCCGAGCTGCGTCGCCGCGTCACCAGCCCGAAGGGCACCACCGAGCGCGCCGTGGCCGTCCTGCAGGACGCCCGACTCGACGACGCCTTCACCACCGCCGCCGAAGCCGCCCTCGCCCGCGCGAAAGAACTGGCCGCCGGGAGCTGACCGTGCACCTGCGGTTCACCGGGACGATCTGGTACTGGCGCGGCCCCGCGCCGTTCCACTTCGTCTCGGTGCCCGAAGCCGAGGCCGCGATGATCGCCGAGATCGCCCCCGTCGTGACCTACGGGTGGGGGATGATCCCGGCATCCGTGACGATCGGCCGCACGACCGCGACCACCGCGCTCTGGCCGAAGGACGGCGGTTACGTCGTGCCGGTCAAGAAAGCACTTCAGGATGCCGAGGGGCTCGCCGTCGACGACGAGGTCGAGGTCGCTCTCGACATCGACGCCTGAGGCGGGCGCCGCGGCTCAGCGATCGAGCGAGGCGAACCGCTCGATGTCGGAGTTGGTCCCCGACACGATGATGAGGTCGTGGTTGGTGACGACCGTGTTGGCCTCGGCGTAGCGGAACGGCCGGCCGGGGCTCTTCACCCCCACCACGGTGACGTTGTACTTCGACCGCACGCCGGACTCGTTGAGGCCCACGCCGCGCACGAG
>JAKOMY010000156.1 GCA_022702225.1 Microbacteriaceae bacterium
TGCACCCCGACGACGCGGCCCGGCTGCTGCCGCAGCTGAAGCGTCACGGTATCGAGCTGCAGGGTCTCGACAAGTTCCCGCGCCTCACCGACTACGTGCTCCCCGCGGGCGTGCGCATCGCCGACGCCTCGCGCGTGCGCCTGGGCGCGCACCTCTCCCCCGGCACGACCGTGATGCACGAGGGCTTCGTCAACTTCAACGCCGGCACGCTCGGCTCCTCGATGATCGAGGGCCGCGTCTCACAGGGCGTCGTCATCGGCGATGGCACCGACATCGGCGGCGGCGCCTCGATCATGGGCACACTGTCGGGCGGCGGCACCCACCGCGTCTCGATCGGAGCGCGCACGCTGCTCGGCGCGAACGCCGGTATCGGTATCTCGCTCGGCGACGACTGCGTCGTCGAGGCGGGTCTGTACGTCACCGCCGGCACGAAGGTGAAGGTCGGCGACGAGACGGTCAAGGCCGGGGAGCTTTCCGGTCGCGACGGCATCCTGTTCCGCCGCAACTCGCTCACCGGCGCGGTGGAGGCCTCGGCCCGCGCGGGTGTCGGCGTCACCCTGAACGAGGCGCTGCACGCCTGAGGCGCGACACGCCTGAGGCGCTGCACGCCTGAGGCGCGATCGCTCGGGCCGGGGCGGTGCGGGCATTGCGTCGCCGCGGGGTGCCGCGCTGCGTCGTCGTCCCGCTGCCTCCCGCCTCACGCATAAACGCGATCCGCGCTCAGAAACGCGAGCACAGCGCGTTTACGCGCGGTGAGAGTGTTTATGCCGCGGCCGAACCCACCGGGGGCCCACCGCGCGCAGCGCTGCACCCGGGGCGCGACGCGCCCGGCCCACGGCATCCGCCCCTCACGCATAAACGCTCCCCGCGCGCACACACACGCTCTCCTCGCGTTTACGCGCGCCAAGAGCGTTTATGCGTGCAGCCGCACCCACCGACGAGCCCACCGCGCGCAGCGCCATACCCACCAGGGCCCACCGCGCGCAGCGCTGCACCCGGGGCGCGACGTGGCCGGCCCACGGCATCCGCCCCTCACGCATAAACGCTCCCCGCGCGCACAAACACGCTGTCCTCGCGTTTACGCGCGCCAAGAGCGTTTATGCATGCAGCCGCACCCACCGACGAGCCCACCGCGCGCAGCACCGTAGCCACCAGGGCCCGCCGCGCGCAGCGGCGCCCCCGCAAAACCGCCGCGCGCAGCGCCGCGCCCTTGGGGCCCGCCCCGCGCACGGCGAAACGCCCCGCCCCTCGCGAGAGGGACGGGGCGTTTCGGATCCGGTCAGACGCCGGGATAGTTCCGCTCGGCGGCACCCGTGTACAGCTGCTGCGGGCGACCGATCTTGGTCTGCGGGTCGGTAATGGCCTCGCGCCACTGCGCGAGCCAGCCGGGCAGGCGTCCGATCGCGAACAGCACGGTGAACATGCGCGTGGGGAACCCCATCGCCTTGTAGATCACGCCGGTGTAGAAGTCGACGTTCGGGTAGAGGCGACGCTCCTTGAAGTAGTCGTCCTCGAGAGCGATCTGCTCGAGCTCTTTGGCGAGGTCGAGCAGCGGGTCGCTGACGCCGAGGGCCTCGAGCACCTCGTCGGCCGACTCCTTGACGAGCTTGGCGCGCGGGTCGTAGTTCTTGTAGACGCGGTGACCGAAGCCCATGAGCTTGACGCCCTGCTCCTTGTTCTTCACCCGCTCGACGAAGCGCTCGACGCTCTCGCCCGAGTCGCGGATGCGCGCGAGCATCTGCAGCACGGCTTCGTTCGCGCCGCCGTGCAGGGGACCCGAGAGCGCCTGGATACCGGCCGAGATCGAAGCGAACTGGTTGGCCCCTGTCGAGCCGACGAGGCGCACGGTCGAGGTCGACGCGTTCTGCTCGTGGTCCTCGTGGAGCATGAGCAGCAGGTCGAGGGCCTTCGTCATGACGGGGTTGGCCTCGAAGGGCTCGCTGTGCACGCCGAAGTTCAGCTTGAGGAAGTTGTCGACGAAGCCGAGCGAGTTGTCGGGGTAGAGGAAGGCCTGACCGATGCTCTTCTTGTGCGCGTAGGCCGCGATCACGGGGAGCTTCGCGAGCATGCGCACCGTGTTGAGCTCGACGTGCTCGGGGTTGTGCGGGTCGGACTCGGACTCGTAGTACGTCGAGAGCGCGGCCGTCGCCGCCGACAGCACCGACATGGGGTGCGCCGTCGGGGGCAGAGCCGAGAACAGGCTCTTGAGGTCTTCGTGCAGCAGCGTGTGACGGCGGATGCGCTCGTCGAACGACGCCAGCTCGGATGCCGACGGCAGTTCGCCGTAGATGAGCAGCCACGCCACCTCGAGGTAGGTGCTGTTCTTCGCCAGCTGCTCGATCGGGTAGCCGCGGTAGCGGAGGATGCCCTGGTCACCGTCGATGTAGGTGATGTCGGACTTGGTCGACGCCGTGTTGACGAAACCGTAGTCGAGCGTGGTGTGACCGGTCTGCTTCGTCAGCGACGCGATGTCGATGCTCGGAACGCCGTCGGTGCCTCGCAGGACCGGGAATTCGGCGGTGGTGCCCCCTACCGTGAGAGTGGCCTTGTCCTGCTGCGTGCCCGCGTCGCTCACCGCGCCTCCTTGCGATTTCTGGTCGCCCGTGTGGTCGAACGCGGGGGCTTGCGGCACCCCGCGATCTTCTCGACCGATGGATGCCACGGGGGTGTCATCCTGGTCGGCCTTCGCCCGGAGGGTCACCCGAGCACAAGGCTTTTACAGCCTAGTAGGCCCACCGACGTACGGATGACACCGCCTGAGGAGGTTGCCCTCCTCGGCCGAGACCGTCGCCACGACGGCGATGGAGGACGACGACCCGTGATCGACGTCGTCGCGCGGGAGCCGCGACTGCCCGGCATCCGACGGGGTGAACATCTCGAGCGATTCTCGGCGTGACGTCGCCGCTCTCGGTCCCGTCTCAGTCGGGCATCTCGCGCGATCGCCCGGCGTAGACGGCCGGAGTCACCCCGAAACGACGGCGGAACGCCGAGATGAAACTGCTGACCGAGTCGTATCCGACCGCGGGGGCGACGACGTGCACCGGTTCTCCCTGCAGCAGAAGCCCCACGGCGGCGTGCAGGCGCGCGCGCACGCGCCACTCGCGAAAGGTGCGCCCGGTGTCGGCGACGAAGGCCCGCGCGACGGTTCTGGCACTCACACCCACCTCGGCCGCCCAGGCGTCCAGGTCGCGCTCGTCGTCGGGCCGGTCCAGCAGGGCGACGGCAACGGCCCGTGCCCGCGGATCCTGCGGCAGCGCGACGACCTCGCGCGCGACGGGAGCCTCGGCGACGAGGTCGCTCAGGATCGCGAAGCACGACTGGCGGCGCCCCTCTGCACGATCACCCGCGGCGAGGTGGCTTAGCAGGGCGCCGCCGAGCGGGTCGAGGGCGAGCACCCGGGCGCGCTCCCACCCCGTGCGCGCGGGCCGGTGACGCTGGTCGACGTAGGCGCTGACGAGTTCCCCCGGCTCGGTGAAGCGCATCTCGTGGAGGACGCCGGCGGGGATCCAGACCTGGTGGTCGCGGCGCAGGTGCCAGCGGTCGGCCCCGACCGAGACCTCCATGGAGCCGGACGCCATCCAGGCGAGCTGATCCTCCTCGTGGCGGTGCGGGTCGAAACCGGCGCCGGCACTGACCGACGTCGAGATCACCGCGAATTCCGCCAATGTCCAGTGGCGACTATGGGTGGCCTCGGATATGGCATCCGTCGAACCGGGATGTTCGCTACGCGACATCACGGTGTCGTGATCCAGCACGGAATGTCTCCTCACGACGATGGCGGGCAAGGTAAGGCAAGGCTAACCTAGCGGCGCCCGTCCCATCGACCCGAGAGTCCGCATGCCTGCTCCCCGCCATCGCTCCCGCCCCGTACGCCTCGCCGCACTGGGCTCCGTCCTCGCCGTCGCCGCGGCCCTGCTCGCCGGCTGTGGCAGCACTGCCGAGGCCGGCGCCCGCAACGCCACCTACTCGACACAGCCGAGCGACACCTTCCCCGTGACGGTCACCCACCAGTTCGGCGAGACGACCGTCACGGCCGAGCCGCAACGTGTCGTCGTGGTCGGCCTGACCGAGCAGGACGTCCTGCTCGAGCTCGGCACGCCCCCGGTCGCCACGACCGAGTGGTACGGCGAACAGCCCTATGCCGTCTGGCCCTGGGCCACGGATCTGCTCAACGGTGCCGAGCCCACCGTGCTCTCCGCGACCGACGGCCTCGAGTTCGAGAAGATCGCCTCTCTCGAGCCCGATCTCATCGTCGGCACGAACGCCAAGCTGACCGCCGACGACTACACCAAGCTCAGCGCCATCGCCCCCACGATCGCGAGCGTCGCCGGCACCGAGGGCTACTTCTCGGACTGGAAGGGACAGACCCGTCAGATCGCGCAGGCGATGGGGCGCAGCGCCGAGGGCGAGAGCCTGATCACCGGAATCGAAGAGAAGTACGCGGCAGCCGCCGCGGCGCACCCCGAGTTCGCGGGCAAGACCGCGTCGTTCTCGCAGGGCGGCCCGTGGCAGGGCAGCATCTACGTCTACCCCGACGGCTTGAACACCGATTTCCTCACCGATCTGGGCTTCGTGATCACGCCGGGGCTCGACAAGTACGTGCAGCAGAAGGGCGCGCAGGCGCTCATCTCGGGTGAGAACATGTCGCTCATCGACGCCGACGTCATCGTCTTCGCCACCGAGAGCGCCGAGTCGCTGCCCGCGCTGCTCGACTTCGGCACGACCCGCTCGTTGAGCGCGGTCGCCGGCGGCCGAGCCGTGTACACCGACGCGGAGCTGGCCGGAGCCATCTACTTCCTCACCCCGCTGAGCCAGAAGTACGTTCTCGACGAGCTCGTGCCGCGCCTCGAGAAGGCCGTCGCGGGGACCTCGCCGCAGAGCGTCGAGGGCTGATCCTCCGGTGACGCCCTCGCCGTCGGTCGCGTCGCGCCCCAGCGCGCGGCGCGACCGCCTCCCCTCGCTCCCACGGCGTCGGCGGGCCGCCGGCCTCGTCATCGCCGTGCTGGCGCTCGCCCTCGCGGCGGGCCTGAGCATCGCGGTCGGCTCGAACGCGCTTGGCCCCGCCGAGATATGGCACGCGCTGACCAGCCCCGACGGCGGTGTCGGCGATCAGATCGTGCTCGACCTGCGCCTGCCGCGCACGATCGCCGCGATCGTCGCCGGAGTGGCTCTGGGCCTCGCCGGCGCCCTGATCCAGGCCTTCACCCGCAATCCGCTGGGCGATCCCGGCATCCTGGGGGTGGATGCCGGAGCAGCCCTGTTCGTCGCCGTCGGCGTCGTGCTGGGGGCCGTGACGGCACTGCAGTTCCTACCGTGGGCTTTCGGAGGCGCGCTGCTGGTCACGGTGACGGTGTACGCGATCGGCGGTGTCGGACGCGGCGGGCCCGACCCGGTGCGCCTGACCCTGGCCGGTGTGGCCGTCGGAGCCGTCCTGATGGGGATCACCAGCGCGATGATGCTGCTGGATCCGGTGACCTTCGCGCGACTGCGCGGCTGGAGCGCCGGGTCGTTCGTGGAGCGCGGCTGGGACGTCATCGTTCCCGTGCTGCCCTTCGTCGGAACCGGCGTCGTCGTTGCCCTCGCGTGCGCGCGGTCGCTGAACGCCCTGGGCCTCGGCGACGACCTGGCCGCCTCCCTCGGCACGCGCCTCGTGCGCACGCGCGTGCTGTCGGTCGTCGCGATCACCGTGCTCGCCGGGTCGGCGACCGCGATCGCCGGCCCCATCGCCTTCGTCGGGCTCATGGCCCCGCACGTCGCGCGCTGGATCGTCGGCCCCGACCAGCGCTGGATCCTGCCGTACACGATGGTCATCGCCCCCACCGTGCTGCTGCTCTCCGATGTGATCGGGCGGGTGGTGCTGTGGCCGAGCGAGGTTCCCGTGGGCATCGTCACCGCGTTCGTGGGCGCGCCCGTGCTCATCGCGCTCGTCCGGCGCGCGAAGGCGAGCAGCCTGTGACCGCCCTCTCCCCCGGCTCCAATCGGCCGGAAGCAGGTCGCGGTCTCGCGGGCGGCCCCCGCACCGTCGTCGTGCGCCACGGGCTGCTGTCGCTGCGCCTGCGCGTGCGCACCCTCGCGGTCGGCGGCGCCATCGCCGCGGTCGCCTTCGCGCTGGCGATCCTCGCCCTGTGCCTGGGCGACCTGGCGCTCACCCCCGGCCAGGTGGTCGGCGCCCTGCTCGGGATCGACGGCGGCTTCACCGCCACCGTCGTGCGCGAGTGGCGTCTGCCGCGCGTGCTCGCGGCCCTGATCTTCGGTGCCGCCCTGGGCGTCTCGGGCGCGGTGTTCCAGTCGCTCACCCGCAACCCGCTGGCCAGCCCCGACGTCATCGGTCTGTCCGCGGGCTCGTACGCCGGCGGGCTCAGCGTCATCCTCCTGGTCGGGGCCGGTGCCGGCACTGTCGCGGTGTCGGGAGGCGCGATCGGCGGCGGTCTCGTCGCGGCTGCTCTCGTCTACGCGCTCGCGTACCGCCGCGGCATCCAGGGTTTCCGTCTGATCGTGGTGGGCATCGGTGTCTCCGCCATGCTGCAGGCGCTCAGCACCTACCTGCTGCTGCGCGCGAAGGTCGAGGTCGCGATGATCGCCGCGGTGTGGGGCGCGGGTTCGCTCTCGCCGGTCGGCTGGTCTCAGGTGCTGCCCGCCGCCGGGGTCATCGTCGCCGCGTGCGCTGCGCTGGGGCTGTTCTCCCGTGCTCTGTCGCGCCTCGAGCTCGGCGACGATGCCGCCCGGGCACTCGGCATCCGGGTCGAGAAATCGAGGCTGGGGCTGGTCGTCTGCGCCGTCGCACTCACCGCCGCGGTCACCGCGGCCGCCGGTCCGATCGCCTTCGTGGCGTTGGCCGCCCCGCAGATCGCCCTCCGTCTGACCCGCACCGCGGGCATCGCTCTCGCACCCTCGGCGCTCGTCGGGGCGGTCGTGCTGCTCGCGTCCGACATCGTCGCCCAGCACGTGCTGCCCATTCCCCTACCCGTGGGCCTGGTCACGGTCGTCGTCGGCGGGCTCTACCTCGTCTGGCTCCTCATCCACGAAACCCGGAGACGCGCATGACCGCTCCCGCCCGCCTCACCGCCCAGGGCCTCACGATCGGCTACGACCGACGGGTGATCTCCGAGAACCTGTCGATCGCCATCCCCGACGGATCGTTCACCGTGATCGTGGGGGCGAACGCCAGCGGCAAATCGACCCTGCTGCGCGCGCTCGCCCGCCTGCTCGCGCCGACCGCAGGCGTCGTGCGCCTCGACGACCGGCCGCTGGGCGAGTACCAGCCGAAGGAGCTGGCGCGCGCGGTGGGTCTGCTGCCGCAGACCTCGCTCGCCCCCGACGGCATCACGGTGATCGACCTCGTCGCCCGCGGACGGCATCCCCACCAGGGGTTCTTGCGGCAGTGGTCGATCGACGACGAAGCGGCGGTGACCGAGGCGATGGATGCCACGGGCACGGCCGATCTGTCGGGGCGGCTCGTGTCGGAGCTCTCCGGCGGCCAGCGCCAGCACGTCTGGATCGCCATGGCCCTGGCCCAGCAGACGCCCATCCTGCTGCTCGACGAACCCACGACGTTCCTCGACATCGCGCACCAGATCGAGCTGATGGAACTGCTCACCGATCTCAACGCCCAGGGGCGCACCCTCGTCGCGGTGCTCCACGACCTCAACCAGGCGGCCCGCTACGGCACCCATCTCATCGCCGTGAAAGACGGATGCGTCGTCGCCGAGGGCGCCCCGGCCGAGGTCGTGACGGCAGAGATGGTCGAGGAGGTCTTCGGGCTGCGCTGC
>JAKOMY010000179.1 GCA_022702225.1 Microbacteriaceae bacterium
GACCAGTCCCAGATGCTCGTCTTCGTCATCGTCGGCGTCGCGCTCATGCTGCTCGTGATCTTCCGCCCCCAGGGCATCCTGGGCAGCAAGAAGGAGATGACCTTTGTCCGATGAGTCCACGCCGGTCGTGCCCAGCGCTTCGGCGCCGCGGGTGAAGGCGACCGGGCTGCACAAGGGCGACATCGCCCCCGGCGTCGCGAAGGTCGATCCGATCATCATCGCCGACAACGTCCGCCGCGACTTCGGCGGCAACACCGCCGTCGATGTGAAGCACCTTGAGATCCCACGAAATGCCATCACGGCGCTGATCGGGCCCAACGGTGCCGGCAAGACGACGCTGTTCAACCTCCTGACCGGCTTTGACAAGCCCAACAGCGGCCAGTGGTCGTTCGACGGCCGCAACCTCGCCGGTATCCCCGCGTTCAAGGCGGCCCGCATGGGTCAGGTGCGCACGTTCCAGCTCACCAAAGCGCTGGGTCTGCTCACCGTCCTCGAGAACATGAAGCTCGGCGCGACGAAGCAGAAGGGCGAGAGCCTGCTCTCGAGCATCCTCCCGTTCGTGTGGCGTAAGCAGGAGACCGACAACGACGCCAAGGCGCGCGAGCTGCTCAAGCGTTTCAAGCTCGACAGCAAAGAGACCGACTTCGCGGCCTCCCTCTCGGGCGGCCAGCGCAAGCTCCTCGAGATGGCGCGAGCGCTCATGAGCGATCCGACGCTGGTCATGCTGGACGAGCCGATGGCCGGGGTCAACCCCGCGCTGACGCAGTCGTTGCTCGACCACATCCTCGACCTCAAGGACCTCGGTATGACCGTGCTGTTCGTCGAGCACGACATGCACATGGTCCGCCACATCGCCGACTGGGTCGTCGTGATGGCCGAGGGCAAGATCGTCGCCGAGGGGCCGCCCGACACCGTCATGAAGGACCAGGCCGTGATCGACGCGTACCTCGGCGCACACCAGGACGTCGACCTGGGTGTTGTCACCGGCCGCCACGAAGGCACGGTCGACTCGACCGCAGCCGCCGAGCTGCTCGAGACCGCGCAGCAGGTCGACGCCGCGATCGACGCAGAGTCGTCGCACGAGAAGGAGGACGGTCGATGACCGCCAACGTTGTCGAGCTCCGCGACGTGCATGCCGGGTACCTGCCGGGCGTGAACATCCTCAACGGCGCCAACCTGACCGCTGCTCCCGGCGAGCTCATCGGCATCATCGGCCCCAACGGCGCCGGAAAGTCGACGATGCTCAAGGCGATCTTCGGCCAGGTGAAGGTACGCTCGGGGTCCGTTCTGCTGCAGGGCGAAGAGATCACGGGCCTGCGGGCCAACAAGCTCGTCGCCAAGGGCGTCGGGTTCGTCCCGCAGACGAACAACGTGTTCCCCAGCCTGACGATCGCGGAGAACCTTCAGATGGGCCTGTATCAGCGACCGAAGGGGTTCAACGAGCGCGTCGACTTCGTCACGAGCATCTTCCCCGACCTCGCCAAGCGCCTGAAGCAGCGCGCCGGCTCGCTGTCGGGCGGTGAGCGCCAGATGGTCGCCATGGGACGCGCGCTCATGATGGACCCGAAGGTACTGCTGCTCGACGAGCCGTCGGCCGGCCTGTCTCCGGTTCGTCAGGACGAGGCGTTCATCCGCGTCTCCGAGATCAACAAGGCCGGGGTGACCTGCATCATGGTGGAGCAGAACGCCCGCCGCTGCCTGCAGATCTGCGACCGCGGCTACGTGCTCGACCAGGGCCGCGACGCCTATACCGGCACCGGTCGCGAGCTCATGGACGACCCGGCCGTGATCGGCCTGTACCTGGGCACGCTCGGCACCTGAGCCGAGCCCCCGCCGGAAGGCCCGAGTCCCCCAGGGGCTCGGGCCTTCCGCTTTGCCGCCGAGGTGCGCCCGCCCGGCTTCCCCGCCCTAACCGCTTCGAAGGTGACGACGTGCCCTTCTCGGAGGTCAGTGTGCGCCATCGTGGAGACGCTCGTTGCAGCGGACGCGCTGTCCCGCCCGGGCGAGGCGGGAGAACGGATGCCACGGACCCGAGGCTTCTGATTCGCTCTACGGTCCGCGCCGACTAGCTGGGGCCCCTCCGACGCAGCCTTGTGCTGACGTACGCCTGCCACGAGGCCGCGGTCAGAGCCTGTGGACGCCTCACCGTCCGGGCCTTTTCGAATGCGGACGAACGCACCCCGCCCGGAACCTTCGCGGCCGACGTTCGAGGTGCGCGCCGCCCGCAGGGAGCTGAAGGCGCGTGGATGCCGTGGCCGAGCCGCGGAACGGTCTCCCCCCGCGCACGGGAAAGGGCCCCGGGACCGAAGTCCCGGGGCCCTTCACGGGGAACCGATCAACCGGCGCGGAGCCAGCTGTAGTTGTTGTCGTCGCCGTACTCGAAGACACCGATCGTGGCCTGCGTCGGGTCGCCCACGTCGTTGAACGTGATCGGGCCCGAGACGCCGTCGTAGTCGGCCTCGCCGCCGCCGATGATGATGTCGGCGCACGCGGCGTAGGTGGTGCACTTCGTGCCACCGCCCGTACCGCCCGAGACCGCCTGCATGTTGGCAGCCACGTCGGGACCGGCCGCCGAGCCCGCCTTCAGCGCCGCGAGGGCGAGGAGGATGACCGAGTCGTACGACTCGGGGGCATAGGTGAAGTCGTCGAGCTTGGGGTTGCCCTTACCGGTCCAGAACGACTCCAGCGTGCTGCGGAAAGTCGCCGTCGAGTCGGGATCGACGCTCGGGTAGGTCCCCTTGGCGCCGGTGAGGGTGCCGTTCGGGAACTGCGTACCGAAGTTCTTCAGGTTGCCGTCGACGAAGAACAGCTTGTCCTTCGCGAAGCTGGCGGTCAGGTCGGGGATGATCGTCGAGACCTCGTCGAACGTGATCAGGGCGATCGCATCGGGCTTCTGGGCCAGGACGTCCTCGATCTGCGCCGAGAAGTTCGTGTCACCGGTGTTGTAGAGGCTGGTGGCCACGACGGATCCGCCGGCACCCTCGAACGCCTTCTTGGTGAAGCACGCGAGACCGGTGCCGTACGAGTCGTTCAGCACGATCATGCCGAGGGTCTCGTTGCCCTCGGAGGCGATCAGGTTGCCGAGGACCTCGCCCTGGAGCACGTCCGAGGGAGCAGTCCGCCAGTACAGGCCCTTGTCGTTGTACCCGGTGAAGGCCGCCGAGGTGTTGGCAGGCGAGATCTGCACGGCGTTCGCCGCGATGACCTGGTCGATGAACTGCAGCGAGGTTCCCGACGATGCGGCACCGACGATCGCCGTCGCACCCGCACCCAGCAGGCGCGGGATCTCGGTCTCGTAGGCCTTGTTGTCGGTGTCACCCGAGTCGCCCTGGAGAAGGTTGATGTTCACGCCCTTGGCGGCGGCGTTGACATCGGCGGCCGCGAGCTCGGTGCCGGCGATCTCGGGCGGGCCGAGGAAGGCGAGGTTACCGGTGACGGGCAGCGCCGTGCCGATGTTGTACGTGAGGTCTTTGGCGGGGCCGGTCGAAGTCGACGAGTACTCGGGCGTGTACGAGGCGGGTTCGGCGGCGTTGCAGTCGATCGGGAAATCGCCTCCACCGGCGGCGTTGCCGGAGTCGGACGGAGTGCTGGTACCGGTACAACCGGCGAGGACGAGCGCGGTGACGCCGACCACGGCGAAACCGCCGATGACCTTCGCCGCACGCGAACGGGAGAGGACACTCATATGGGTGCTCCTTGGTGAGTTGGAACCGCGCGGATAACCCGCTCGGATTGTGACAAACCTAATGGCGCACTTGTAGCCGCGATGTTGCAATGTGTTAACGGTCGATTACGCGACCTAATCGTTACTTTTGCGCGGCAATTCCGAGCCGCGAAACGAAAGAAACAGGTCAAACGGGCTCGGACACGTCCACCGCAGCCCGGCGATGACGCCGCGAGGCGACGACGGAGTCGACGCTGAGGATCACGAGCGCCACCCACACGAGTGCGAACCCGATCCACCGTTCGAGGGTCATGGGTTCGTGCAGCACCCATACGCCGATCCCGAACTGGATGATGGGCGCGACGAACTGCAGCAGGCCGATGACGGTGAGCGGTACGCG
>JAKOMY010000182.1 GCA_022702225.1 Microbacteriaceae bacterium
GTCGTCTCGGCGACGTCCGGCGCGGGGGTGGCCGCGTCGGTGGAGGCCCCTGCGAGTGCGGGGGGGCGGTGGGCGGGGTCACGGGTGCACCCTCTCCGGCGGCGCAGCGGCCGCCGTCTCGTGAGCGTTCGGGGGGTGGGCGGGGTCGAGGGGTGGGTCTGGGGCGGTCTCCGGGGTGGTCCCTGGAGCGGGGCTGGTGGTGGCCAGGGGGCCGAGGGCCGGGGAGCCGGAGGCCAGCAGGTCGGCCGCCACGCGGCGTCCGGTCTCGGTGGCGGCGGCCAGCGGCCCGCGCCCCGACCGCTCCGCGGTGGCGGAGCCGTCGATGGAGGCGACGAGCGCGCGAAGGTGCAGCTCGCCGTCGGCGTCGACCCGGGCGAGCGCGCCGAGGGGGGCGGCGCACCCCGCCTCGAGGGCGGCCAGCAGCGAGCGCTCGGCGTCGACGGCGGCGCGGGTGGGCGCGTGGTCGAGGAGGGCGCACGCGCGGCGCACGGCGTCGTCGTCGGCACGGCACTCGACGGCCAGCGCGCCCTGGCCGGGCGCGGGCAGCATCGTGGCGGGCTCGAGGACCTCGGTCGCCTCGTCGGCGCGCCCGAGGCGGACCAGGCCGGCGCGGGCGAGGACGACGGCGTCGACCTCGCCGTCGGACACGAGCCGCAGCCGCGTGTCGACGTTGCCGCGCACGTCGACGACCACGAGGTCGGGGCGCGCGGCCCGCAGCTGCGCGGCGCGGCGCGGCGACCCGGTGCCCACGCGCGCGCCCTCGGGCAGCCCGGCCAGGTCCAGGCCGTCGCGGGCCACGAGCACGTCGCGCGGGTCCTCGCGGGGCGGCACGGCGGCCACGACCAGGCCCTCGGCCGGGGCCGTGGGCAGGTCCTTCAGCGAGTGGACGGCGAGGTCGACGCGGCCCTCGAGCAGCGCGTCGCGCAGCGCCGAGACGAAGACGCCGGTGCCAGCCGCGGCCATGGCGGTCAGCGGCACCCGGGAGACGTCACCGTGGGTCGTGACCTCGACCAGCTCGACCTCGCGCCCGGTGCGCTCGCGCAGCTCGGCCGCGACGTGCTCGGACTGGGTGCGGGCCAGCAGGCTGCGCCGGGTCCCCAGGCGCAGGGGGGGCAGGGCGCTCACAGCTCGCTCCGCTCGTGGGCCGGGCCGGCACCGGCGCGCAGGACGTCGGCGACGCTGCCCACGCCGGTGGTCGCCGTGGCCGCGGTGGCCACCGGCAGCCCCACGGTGCCGCCGTCGAGGGCGTCCGCCGCGGGGTCGGCCGGGCCGCCCAGGTCGAACAGCGCGCGCAGGGCCGCCGCGTAGCCGTCGCCGTGGGCGCCGTCGGCGGCCAGGGCCTTCACGCGCACCGTCGGGGTGTGCAGGAGCTTCTCGGTGACGCGGTGCACCGCCAGCTCCGCCTCCGCGACGACGCGGGGGTCGGCGTCGGGACCGAGGCGGCCGCGCAGGCGGGCGACCTCGCCCTCGACGACGTCGCGGGCCAGGGAGCGCAGCGCCGCCACCGTCGGGGCGACCGACGCCGCCCGCTGCTCGGAGAGGTAGCCGGAGACCTCCCCGGCCACCACGGCGCGCGCGGCGCGCAGGCTCACGGCGACGCCGGCGAGGCCGGTCGCGGCCGCCTGACCGGCGGTCTCGGCGTCCGCACCCTCGGGAGCGGGGGCCAGGCGGCGGCGCAGGGCGTCCAGCCCGACCAGCTCGACGCCGGGCAGCTCGCCGGCGGCGGGGTCGACGTCGTGGGGCAGGGCGAGGTCGACCACGAGCTGCGGAGCGGCGCCGAGCGGGCCGGGCCGGGTGGCGGCGCGGTCGCCGCGAGCGGCGGAGAGCAGCTCGGCGTCGACCACGGCGCCCACCGCACCGGTGCAGGAGACGACCACGTCGGCGTCGGCGAGGGCCGCGCGCAGGGCGCCCGGCTCCTCCAGGCCCAGCCACGTGCCGCCGACGGCTCCGGCGAGGCGCTCGGCGCGGGCGGGGGTCCGGTTGGCGACGGCGATGGACCCCGCGCCGAGGCGGTGCAGCGTGGTGGCGGCCAGCGCGCTCATGGAGCCCGCCCCGATGACCAGCGCGCGGGCCTGCGCGAGGGGCCCGACGACGTCCTCGGCGCCGTCGAGGGCCGCCTCGACCAGGGACCGGCCGGCGCGGTCGAGACCGGTCTCGCTGTGGACCCGCTTGCCGACGCGCAGCGCGCGCTGGACCAGTGGGTCAAGGACGCGGCCGACGGTGCCGTCCTCCTGGCCGCGGCGCAGCGCGGCGCGGACCTGGCCGAGCACCTGCGACTCGCCGAGGGCCATGGACTGCAGGCCGGAGGCCACGGAGAAGAGGTGCTCGACGGCGCGGTCGCCGAAGGCGAAGACGAGCGAGTCGCCCAGGTCGGCCAGGGGCAGGTCCATCCGTCGCGCCAGGGCCCCGGAGAGGTCCTGCACGCCGGTGTGGAAGGCGCTGACCTCGGCGTAGACCTCCACGCGGTTGCAGGTGGCCAGGACGGCGGCCTCCTCCACGGCACCCCCGCAGAGCTCGCGCGCCAGCTCGCGGGCGCCGTCGGCGTCCAGCGCGGCCCGCTCCAGCAGGGCGATGGGGGCGGTGCGGTGCGACAGCCCCACCACGAGCAGGCTCATCGGGACGCCCCCGCCCGGCCGGGCGCGGCGACGTGCAGGTCGAGGGGGGCCGGGGGCTCCTCGGCCCCCGGGGCCGCCCGGCGCCGCTCGCGGAAGGCGAGGATCGCCAGCTCGGTGGAGAGGTCGACGCTGCGCAGCTCGACGCCGGCGGGCACGCGCAGCTCCACCGGGGCGAAGGACAGCACGCTGGTGATCCCCGCGGCGACGACGGCGTCGCAGGCGCTCTGCGCGGCGCGGGCCGGGACCGCCAGCACCGCGATGCGCACGCCGTGCTCGGCGACGACGGCGCCGACGAGGTCGGCGGGGAGCACCTCGAGGCCGGCCACCCGCTCGCCGACCACCGCCGGGTCGGCGTCGAGGAGGGCGACCACGCGGGTGCCGCGCGGGGCGAACCCGCCGAAGTTGGCCAGCGCGTGGCCCAGGCTGCCGATGCCGACGATGACCACGGGCCACTCCTCGGCCAGGCCGAGGCACCGGCCGACGTGCTGGACAAGCGTGGCCACGTCGTACCCGACGCCGCGGACGCCGTAGCTGCCCAGGTGGGAGAGGTCCTTGCGGAGGGTGGCCGAGCCGACGCCGGCGAGCAGCGCCAGCTCCTCGCTCGAGACGGTGGCGACGCCGCGCTCACCCATCCCGGTCAGCACCCGCAGGTAGACGGGGAGCCGTGCCACGGTGGCGTCGGGGACGCCCCGGGTGCCGTCGCGCTGGGGGCGCAGCGGCGGAGCGGCGTGCGGGGTGGTCACGGTGTGGCAGGGCTCCTGCTGGCGGCGGCGGCGGTGCTGGTACTACTGGTGCGTCCTGTGCGCAGAACCGTCTGGGGACCCGACGCACCAGTGGCAGCCCGTGCGCTGTGGCGCGGACAGCCCAGCCTAGGCACTTGTGAACGGCAGAACAAAGTCAGCGCGCGTCGAGCGCTGCCCGCAGCTCCGCCTCGTCGATGCGCCAGTGGGCGTGGTGGCGCCCGTCGACGGTGACCACGGGGACCAGGTCGCTGTAGCGGGCCACGAGCTCGGGGTCGGCGTCGACGTCCTGCTCGCGCCACGACGCGCCGGCGGCGGCGCACGCCCGCCGCACCTGCTCCCGGGCGACCTCGCACAGGTGGCACCCCACCCGGCCGTACAGCACCACGCGCTCCTGCATCACCCGGAGAGGCTAGTCGCCGGCCGGGGCGGGGCCGGACAGCACGAGACCCGCACCGCGGTCTCGCGGTGCGGGTCTGCAGCTGGGCCGCCTACTTCTTGTTGCGGCGCTGGTGGCGCGTCTTGCGCAGCAGCTTGCGGTGCTTCTTCTTCGCCATCCGCTTGCGGCGCTTCTTGATGACAGAACCCATCGTCCCTCAGATCCCTCGGGGCAGCGGTGCGTGCTGCCGGCTGGTGCTCCTGGCGCCCAGACTACCGACCACCGGCCGGGTGGGCACCCACCGCCGGCAGGGGGTCACATCGCCTCGGTCTCCACGAAGGAGTGGGCCAGGTACTGGTCGACGGCCGTCTCCGGGACCCGGAACGAGCGGCCCACGCGCACGGCGGGCATCTCCCCCGAGTGCACGAGGCGGTACACCGTCATCTTCGACACGCGCATCATCGTGGCCACCTCGGCCACGGTGAGGAAGCGCACACCGCTGAAGTCGCGGTCCATCGCCATCGTTCCTCCTGGTCTGGCGGTGGCCCTCTGCGGGCCCCTGCACACTGACAGTAGTGGCACGTGTGACGGTTGGGGAAGTCGTTGCGAGAGTTACAACCGTGTGAGACGCCCGGGCGGCCCAGGCGGCACCTCTCCGGGCAGCCATCGTCACCCCGCGCGAGCGCTCGCGCGGGGACTCCGCCGCAGGTGGGAGCCGTGTCGCGGCGTGTCGCGGCGGCTCGCCGGGCGGCGCGGATCAGTCGAACCAGGGGTCCAGGCCGTGGTTCGGGAAGACCGCCCGACGGGTGGCCAGCACCGCGCGGTCGAGGGGGTCGGACGGGTCGGCCCCGGCCTCCCAGGGGGTGTACCAGGCGTCGGCGCCGTCGGTCATGAGCAGCGGGGCGTCCCAGCCCTGCGCCTCCACGTGCGCGCGCCACGACGCGGGCACCGGCGTCGCCGGGGGCACGGGGGCGTGGGCCGCGACGCCCAGCAGGTGGGACCAGACCCGCGGGACGACGTCCACGACGTCGTAGCCGCCTCCACCGGTCGCGACCCAGCGCCCGCCGCAGACCTCGTGCGCGAGGTCGTGCACGGACCGGGCCGCGGCGCGCTGCGCGTCGACGCTCACCGACAGGTTGGCCAGCGGGTCCTGGGCGTGGGCGTCGGCGCCGTGCTGGGTCACGATGACGTCGGGCCGGAAGCTGCGCACGAGGGGGTGCGCCACCGCGTGGAGCGCCCGCAGCCACCCGGCGTCGGCCGTCCCCGCGGGCAGCGCGACGTTGACGGCGCTGCCCTCGGCACCGGGGCCGCCGGTCTCCTCCGGCCACCCCGTGCCCGGGAAGAGCGTGCGCCCGGACTCGTGCAGCGAGATGGTCATGACGCGCGGGTCGTCCCAGAAGGCCACCTCCACGCCGTCGCCGTGGTGCACGTCGAGGTCGATGTAGACCACGCGCTGCGCACCCCTCGCGAGCAAGTGGCGGATCCCGACGACGAGGTCGTTGTAGATGCAGAAGCCGGCGGCGCGGTCGGGCATGGCGTGGTGCATGCCGCCGCTCACGTTCACCGCGTGCTCGGCCTCACCGGACCACACCGCCTCGGCGCAGTCGGTGGTGGCCGCCGCGAACCGCGCGGAGGTCTCGTGCATGCCGGCGAAGACGGGGTCGTCGTCGGTGCCGAGCCCGTGCGCCAGGTCGACCCGGCGCGGGTCGGCCGACACGCGCCGCACCGCGGCGACGTACGCCGGGTCGTGCGCCGTGAGCAGCAGCTCGTCCGGCGCCACCCGCGACCCCACGACGCGCACGCCCGGCGCCGAGAGCAGGCCCAGCTCGCGCGCGAGGCGCGCCGTCAGGTCCAGCCGGAGGGGGGCCATGGGGTGCCCGGGCCCGAAGTCGTGCGCGGCGAGCGCGTCGTCCCACACCACGAACGCGCCACCGGTCACTCCCGCACGCTAGCGGCAGCGGCGCCCGCTCCCGCCGCTGCGCCCCGACCGGGCCAGCCGGCTCAGCCGGTCGCGGGGACCGCGAGGTGCTGGCGGGCGAAGGCCAGGGCGCCGGCCAGCGCCGCGCGGCGCTCGTCGGGGCCGCGGCTGGTGCGCGTGGTGACCTCGACGCACGCGTCGCCCTGCCAGCCGGTGGCGGCGAGGTGGGCGAGCAGCTCCGCGACCGGCTGGGACCCCTCGCCGGGCAGCAGGTGCTCGTCCTTCGGGGAGCCGTTGCCGTCGGTGAGGTGCAGGTGCTTGAGGCGGTCACCCATGCGCTGCGCCATCTCAAGGCAGTTGGTGCCGGCCGTGGCGGCGTGGGAGACGTCGAGGAGCAGCGCGTCGTAGTCGCGGTCGCACGGGTCCCAGCTGGGCAGGTAGGCGGCGAACTCCCGTCCGCCGGCGCGCCACGGGTACATGTTCTCGACCACGAGGGTCACGCCCTCGGCCTGCGCGATGCGCCGCACCCCGGCCTCGAACCCGGTGGCGTACTCCTTCTGCCAGCGGAAGGGCGGGTGGACGACGACGGTGCCGGCCCCCAGCCGCTTCGCCATGCGCGCGGCGCGCTCGACCTTGGGCCACGGCTCGCGGCCCCACACGCGCTGGGTCAGCAGCAGGGTGGGCGCGTGCACCGAGGTGACCGGCACGCCGAAGTGCTCCGACAGCTCGGCGATCGCGTCCTCGTCCTGGCTGACCGGGTCGGTCCAGACCATGACCTCGACGCCGTCGTACCCGAGGCGGGCCGCCATCTCGAACGCGTCGGCGGCCCCCTGGGGGTAGACCGAGGCCGTCGAGAGGGTCACGGCGACAGGCACGCGATCACCCTACGGGCGCGGTGCGGGCCCCACCCGGCGGAGCCGCTGGACGGCGGTGGTCAAGGGAGGTCGCGGACGAGGTGCGGGAGGAAGGCGTCGAAACGCCGGTTGCGCTCGTGACCAGCGTCGTCCCACTGGAGCGGCAGCGTGATGGGCTGCTCGAGGCGGGAGTACCTGACGTCGACGCTCCGGCTGCGCGGCGGCTCGAGGTGCTCCAGCGAGTAGCAGGACCGCTCGAACCAGCGCCACCGGCGCGCGCTCCGCGTGCAGGCGGCGTCGACCCACCGACCCACCGGCCCGAGGTGGTCGAGGGTCCAGTCGCAGACCACCATCACCCACGTGTACGGGGTGTCCGGCTCCATGGTCGAGGTGATCTCGACGAGCTCCTTCCGCAGCGCCACCTCGGTCCGGAGCTCGGCGCGGCGGTCACCCCGTCGGTGCTCGATGCGGTGGGTGATCACGTGCTGCGGGGTGAAGGCGACGAAGAACGCGGCGTACGTCCGCGGGTCGTCGTCGTGCCGGACGTCCCAGAAGAGGAGGTCCTCGTGCAGGAGCAGCTCGACGAGCGGGGTCAGCAGGCTCGTGCGCGGACGCCGCCAGGGCAGACGGGACAGGAGCTCGTCGACCAGCACCTCAGCGCGCTCGCTCACACCACAAGCATCGGCAGGACCCCCCGCCCGCCTGGAGGAGGGAGACGGCGTGTCGCCGTCCCCCGTGCGAGGTGTCGCTGGACGTGGAGCGCGCCGGTCCCCGCCCGGGTCGACGGGCGAGGACCGGCGCGCGGTCCGGTGCGGCCCGGCAGGACCGCGTCGGCGTCAGACGCCGCGCTGCAGCACGCGGTAGGCGCTCTCCCAGCGGAGCTCGCGCTTGAAGGAGCGCGTCGTCGTCCCGCGGCCGATGATCGCGAGCTCGGCGCCGACGACGTCGGCCAGGTCCTCGAGGACCTCCAGGCCGAACTGCGTCGACATCACCGTGTGGTGGGGGCCGCCGGCCTCGAGCCAGCACTCGGTGGAGGTGCGCCAGTCGGGCAGGGGCTCCCACACGGCACGGGCCACGGGCAGGTTCGGGAGGTCCTGGGGCGGGGTCACCACGCGCACCTCGTTGGCCACGAGGCGGAAGCGCTCGCCGAGGTCGGACCAGCCGACGATGACGGCGTCGCCCGGGTCGGCGGTGTGGACCATGCGGACGGGGTCCTCGCGGTCGCCGATGCCGAGCGGGTGCACCTCGATGCGGGGCGTCGAGGTGGTGATGGTCGGGCAGACCTCCAGCATGTGCGCCCCGAGGATGCGCTGCGGCTGGCCGGGGGCCAGGTCGTAGGTGTAGTCCTCCATGAACGCGGTGCCGCCGGGCAGGCCCGCGCCGGCGGCCTTGAGCACGCGGGTGAGGGCCGCGGTCTTCCAGTCGCCCTCGCCGGCGAAGCCGTAGCCGTCGCCGAGCAGGCGCTGCACGGCCAGGCCGGGCAGCTGGCGCAGGGTGCCGAGGTCCTCGAAGTTGGTGGTGAACGCCTCGGCGCCGTTGGCCTCGAGCACGCGCCGCAGCGCCACCTCGATCTTCGCGCCGTAGTGCAGCGAGTCCGCGCGCTCGGCGCCGGGCAGCAGCTCGGGGGCCACCTCGTAGCGGTCGGCGTACTCGGCCACCAGGGCGTCGGCCTCGGCGTCGGAGACCTGCAGGACGACGTCGGCGAGGGCGTTGACGCCCAGGGCCTCGACGTCGACGCCCCAGCGGATCTGGGCCTCGACCTTGTCGCCCTCGGTCACGGCGACGTTGCGCATGGTGTCGCCGAAGCGGACGAGCTTGAGCGAGCGGGCCACGGACGCGGCGACGGCGGCGCGGGCCCACTCCCCCACGCGCTGCTGGACGCCGGTGTCACCGGCGTACCCGGCCACCGTGGTGCGGCTGGACCGCAGGCGCGACAGCACGTACCCGAACTCCCGGTCGCCGTGGGCGGCCTGGTTGAGGTTCATGAAGTCCATGTCGATGGTCGACCACGGCAGGGCGGCGTCGGCCTGGGTGTGCAGGTGCAGCAGCGGCTTGGACAGCACCGACAGGCCGGCGATCCACATCCGGGCCGGGCTGAAGGTGTGCATCCAGGTGATGACGCCGGCCACGGAGTCGTCGGCGCTGGCCTCGAGCATCACGCGGCGGATGGCGTCGGAGCTCTTCACCACCGGCTTCCAGACGACGCGCACCGGGACGGCGTCCGCGCCGTCGAGCAGCGCGGCCACGCGCTGGCTCTGCTCCGCCACCTGGGCGAGGGTCTCCTCGCCGTACAGGTCCTGGCTGCCGGTGAGGAACCAGACCTCGCGCGTGGAGAACGGGTCGAGCAGGGGTGACGTTCGGCTCATGGGGGTGTGCTCAGCCTTCCGGGGTGGTGTCGCGCTCGTGCTGGGGCCGCGTCGTCGCGGTCAGCGCTGGCCGTAGACGTTCTGGTAGCGGTTGAAGAGCCTGTCCACGGCGTCCTGCGGGATGGGCAGGGGCTCGCCGTGCTGGCGCGAGAGGTGGACCGTGCGGGCGACGTCCTCGGTCATCACGGCGGCCTTGACCGCCGAGCGCGCGTCCTTCCCGATGGTGAACACGCCGTGGTTCTGCATCAGGACGGCGGGGCTGCGCGAGCCCTCGAGCGTCGCGACCACGCCGCGACCGATGGAGTCGTCGCCGATGATCGCGAAGGGGCCGACCGGGATCGGGCCGCCGAACTCGTCGGCCATGGCGGTCAGCACGCAGGGGATGGACTCGCCGCGCGCCGCCCACGCCGTGGCGTACGGGCTGTGCGTGTGCACCTGGCCGCCGACGTCGGCCCGGGAGCGGTACACGAACGCGTGGGCGGCGGTGTCGGAGCTGGGGCCGTGCTCGCCGTCGACGAGGTTGCCGTCCAGGTCGCACACGACCACGCCGCGCCAGTCGAGGGTCTCGTAGTCGACGCCGGAGGCCTTGATGACGAAGAGGTCCTCGCCGGGGACGCGCGCCGAGACGTTGCCGGCCGTCCAGGTGACCAGCTGGTAGCGGACCAGGTGGCCGTGCAGGGCGGCCACCTCCTCGCGCAGGCGGCGGTGGGTGCCGCGCTCGCCGCGGGCCGGGACGCCGGGGGCGGTGGTGCTCATCGGTCTCCTCCTGGGGGCGGCCCGCACGGAGGACACCGGCGGCCGCGGCCAGTGTGAGCGCTCACACGGAACGGGGTCAACCCGCGCCACCCGTCAGCAGCCGCCAGCAGCGCGTCAGCGCCGAGGGGGTGGCCCGGTGCTCGATCGCACCACGAGCGAGGGCTCCACGCGCTGGACGTCCGGCTCCTCGCCGCGCAGCCGCGCGAGCAGCACGTCCAGGCACCGGCGCCCCAGCGCCTCGAAGTCCTGCCGCACGGTCGTCAGCGGCGGCACCAGGTACGGCGCCTCGGGGACGTCGTCGAAGCCGACGACGCTGACGTCGCCGGGGACCGTGAGCCCCCGCTGCCACAGCGCGCCGATCAGGCCGATGGCCGCCTGGTCGTTGCCGGTGAGCACGGCCGTCGCGCCGTCGTCGACCAGCCGCTGCGCGGCCCGGTGGCCGGACGCCGCGGACCAGTCGCCCCGCACGGGCTCGGGTACCCGGGCCCCGGCCTCCTCGAGCTCGGCGCGCCAGCCCGCCTCGCGCGAGCGCGCCTCCAACCAGTCACCGGGACCGGTCAGGTGGTGCACCGTCGCGTGCCCCAGGTCGAGCAGGTGGCGCACCGCCAGGCGCGCGCCGCGCTCCTGGTCGACGCTCGCCGAGGGCAGCGCACCGCCGACCGGGGCGTCCAGCGGGGCCTCCAGGGTCACCACCGGCACGGACGCCTCGAGCGCCTCGAGCGCGCCGACGGCGGCGTCGTCGGGGGCGATGACCACGAGGCCGTCGACGCCCAGGTCGCGCAGGTTGTCGACGGCGGCGCGCACCGCCGCGCGGTCGACGTCGGGCAGGAGCACCACGGAGGTGGCGTACCCGGCGGCCCGGGCCGCCGCCTCCAGGCCGTGCAGCGCGCTGGTCGGGCCGAACTCCGCGGTGCTGACGCCGACGACGCCCACGGTGCGGGTCGAGCGCGTCACCAGGGCGCGCGCGGCCGTGTTGACCCGGTAGCCGAGGTCGGCGATGGCCAGCTCGACGCGCTCGCGGGTGTCGGCGCGCACGGCGTGGTGGCCGTTGACCACGCGCGAGACGGTCTGCAGCGACACCCCTGCGCGCGCGGCGACGTCGGCCATGACCGGCGGCCTCGCCGACTCCTGCACCGCCACCTCCGCGCGTCCGCCGCCGCTGCGGGCGGGACCGCCCCGCCGGGGCCCGGGTCCCGATCGTAGGCTCGTCCGGCGCGCCGGCGCGCCCGTCGCCGCGCCGACCACCCGGGCGGCCCCCGCCAGCGGCCCGCGGCGGCGCACGGCAGCACGGGCAGCGGGGCGCGCGACGAGCGTGGGGGCTGGCGCCGGGGGGCGCCGACGAGCACAGTGTGGGCCATGACCAGCACGTCGCCGCGCGCCACCGAGCGCCACAGCCCGCCCGACCGCGGCCCCATCCGCAAGCTCGTCCTCAACCCGGCCTCCGTGGCCCTGTTCCTGCTCTTCCTGGGCGGGACGGTGCTCGCGACGATCGTCCCCGCCACCATCGCGCCCCCCGGCGACATCGACGGCGCCACGCTGGACGCGGCCTGGCAGGCCTTCGGCATCTCCGTGGCCGGGCTGCTCATCATGGCCGTGGCCTCGGGCTTCCTGTACGCCCGCACCAAGGAGATCGCGATGCTCATCCTCGCGATCGCCCCGACCACGGCCGGCTTCGTCGGCGCCGTGGTGCTGCTCGCCATGCACGGCTTCGCCGCGGCGTACCCCTCCGCCTACTGACGGCCCCGCCGGGCCCCGCCCCGCTCCCCACGCCCCGTCCCGCCGCTGCGCCCCTCCGGCGCAGGTGGGGCGGGGCGTCGGTGCTCCCGCCTAGCGTCGCCGGGGTGAGCACCAGGTCCTCCTCCCGCGCCACCCGCACCGAGCACCGGTGCACCGAGTGCGGCTGGTCCACCCCGCGGTGGGTCGGCCGCTGCGGCCAGTGCCAGGCCTGGGGCTCCCTCACCGAGGCGCCCGCGGGCGGGCCCGCCGCCACCGCCCACCGCTCCCTGGGCGTGCCGGCCCCCGCCGCGCCGCTGCGGCCGGCCCGCCGGGCCAGCGAGGTCGTCACCGGCGGCACCGTCCGCCGCACGCCCACCGGGCTGGCCGAGGTCGACAGGGTCGTCGGCGGCGGCCTGGTGCCGGGCCAGGTGCTGCTGCTCGCCGGGGAGCCCGGCGCGGGCAAGAGCACCCTGCTGCTCGCCGTCGCCGACGCCGTCGCCGCGGCAGCCGGGCCGGGTGCCGTCGTGCTCTACGTCTCCGCGGAGGAGTCCGTGGAGCAGATCGCCGTGCGCGCCCGGCGCACCGGTGCCCGGTCCGAGGCGCTCCTGCTCGCCGACGACACCGACCTCGGCGCCGTCCTGGGCCACGTGGAGCAGCTGCGCACCAGCGGTGAGCACCTGGCCCTGCTCGTGGTCGACTCGGTGCAGACCGTCTCCTCCGCCGAGGTGGAGGGCCGCCCCGGCGGGGTCTCGCAGGTGATGGCCGTGGCGAGCGCCCTGACCCGCCTCGCCAAGGAGCGCAGCCTCCCGGTGTGCCTGGTCGGCCAGGTCACCAAGGAGACGACGGTGGCCGGGCCCCGCTCGCTGGAGCACCTCGTCGACACGACCCTCACCCTCGAGGGAGACCGGCACAGCACCCTGCGGCTCCTGCGGGCCGTGAAGAACCGCTACGGGCCGGCCGACGAGGTCGCGTGCTTCGAGCAGACCGACACCGGCCTGCGCGAGGTCCCCGACCCCAGCGCCCTGTTCCGCGGCACGCGCGACGCCCCCGTCCCCGGGACCTGCACCACCGTCACCGTCGAGGGGCGGCGGGCGCTGCTGGCCGAGGTGCAGGCCCTCGTCTCGCCGACGCAGGCGCCGGTGCCGCGGCGCGCCGTCTCGGGGCTCGACACCGCCCGCACGGCGATGCTCACCGCCGTCACCGAGAGGCACGCCGGCGTCCAGCTGCACCAGCAGGAGCTCTACGCCGCGACCGTCGGCGGCATGCGCATCAACGACCCGGGCGCCGACCTCGCCGTGTGCCTGTCCATCGCCTCCGCGGCGCGGCAGGTGCCGATGCCGGCCGACGTCGCCGCCGTCGGCGAGGTGACGCTCTCCGGCGACGTGCGCCCGGTGCCGGCGCTCGCCGCCCGCATCGCCGAGGCGGTGCGGCTCGGCC
Organism: Microbacteriaceae bacterium; assembly: GCA_022702225.1. Taxonomy (GTDB): domain Bacteria; phylum Actinomycetota; class Actinomycetes; order Actinomycetales; family Microbacteriaceae; genus Microbacterium. The sequence continues at coordinate 12,782 of JAKOMY010000182.1, forward strand.
ACACCCGCCTGCTGGTGCCCCCCGGCACCGCCGAGCGCCTCGACGCGCGCACCCGGGAGGTCGCCCAGCTGGAGGAGGTCTCCTCGCTGCGGGAGGCCGCCGCCCGCGCGCTCCCGGCCTGACGCCGTCACCCCCGGGTCCCACCCCTAGACTCGACCCGTGCTGGACGAGCGCGAGGAAGAGGCCCTGCTGAGGGCCACGCTCGCCGTGGTGGCGCCCGGCACCGCCCTGCGCGACGGCCTGGAGCGCATCCTGCGGGGGCGCACCGGGGCCCTCGTGGTGCTGGGGTACGACGAGACCGTGGAGCACCTGGCCACCGGCGGCTTCGAGCTCGACGTCGACTTCTCCGCCACCCGCCTGCGCGAGCTGGCCAAGATGGACGGCGCGATCGTGTGCGACCGGGCCGTCACGCGCATCCTGCGCGCCGCGGTGCAGCTCGTCCCCGACCCGTCCATCGAGACCAGCGAGTCGGGCACGCGCCACCGCACCGCCGAGCGCACCGCGAAGCAGACCGGCCTGCCGGTGGTCTCCGTGAGCGCGTCGATGAACATCGTGGCGCTCTACGTGGGCTCGCGGCGGCACGTCGTCGAGGGGTCCGACTCGATCCTCGCCCGCGCCAACCAGGCGCTCGCCACGCTGGAGCGCTACCGCTCCCGCCTCGACGAGGTGACCGGCACCCTCTCGGCGCTGGAGATCGAGGACCTCGTCACCCTGCGCGACGTCGCCAGCGTCCTGCAGCGCCTGGAGATGGTCCGCCGGATCTCCGAGGAGATCTCCGGGTACGTGGTCGAGCTGGGGGCCGACGGCCGCCTGCTGTCCCTCCAGCTCGACGAGCTGGTCAGCGGCATCGGTGGAGACCGCGAGCTCGTGGTCCGCGACTACCTCACCCCCGAGACCACCAGCCGCACCGGCCGCACGGTCGCCGCCGTCCTGCAGGACCTCTCCGCCCTCACCGACTCGCGCCTGGTCGACCTGGAGGCGCTGGCCCGGGTCCTGGGCCTGCTCGTCGACGGCGACACCCTCGACTCCCCCGCCTCGCCGCGCGGGTACCGGCTGCTCAGCAAGGTGCCGCGCCTGCCCCCCGTCGTCGTCGACCGGCTCGTCACGCACTACGACGGGCTGCAGAAGCTCCTGGCGGCCAGCACCGACGACCTCATGACCGTGGGCGGCGTCGGGGAGCACCGCGCGCGCGCCGTGCGCGAGGGGCTCTCGCGCCTGGCCGAGTCGAGCATCCTCGAGCGCTACGTCTGACCTTCGAGGGCCGGGGCCCCTGCGGGAGGTGCCCGGGGCCGCGGGGGCGCAGGATGGCTCCGTGATCGTCGACCGGACCGTCGGAGGGACCGCCGGGCAGGACGTCCCGGAGGGGCCCGAGCTGCTGCTGGGCCCGATGCTGCGCCACGTCGCAGCGACCAGCGCCACCCTCTGGGTGGAGACCAGCGCGCCGTGCTCGGTGCGGGTCGAGGTGGGCGGGGGCGTGCTCGCGGCCCCGGTCGTCGCGCGCACGGACACCTGGGGCGTCCACGGCCACCACTACGCGATCCTCGTGGTGCGCGGCCTGCCGGAGGCGGCCGAGCTGCCCTACGAGGTCTGGCTCGACGCCGCCGGCTCGCAGCGCCGGGTGTGGCCGCCCTCGCCCGAGCAGTTCCCCGAGCTGGCGGCGTACCCGCCGAGCGTGGTGAGGACCGCCCGCGACGACGGCCGCCTGCGCCTGGCCTTCGGCTCGTGCCGCCGCTCGGAGCCGCTGGACGCCGAGGGCGTCGCGCAGGTCGGTCCCGACGCCCTGGTCGAGCTGGCCGGGAGGATCGCCTTCGGCGTCCCCGGCCCCGGCAGCGAGCGGGTGGGCGCGCCCGCGCCGCACCGGCCCGACGTGCTGCTGATGCTCGGAGACCAGCTGTACGCCGACGAGCCCTCCCGCGCCATCTGCGAGCGGCTCGAGAGCGCCCGCCGCGACCCGGACGTGTCCGAGCACCCCGAGGTGGCGCACGAGATCTGCACCTTCGAGGAGTACACCTGGCTCTACACCGAGAGCTGGAGCCAGCCGCCGGTGCGCTGGCTCCTCTCGACCGTGCCGACGTGCATGCTCCTCGACGACCACGACCTGCGCGACGACTGGAACACCTCGCTGGCCTGGCGGGAGGAGGTGCGCCGCAAGCCCTGGTTCGACGACCGGGTCCGCGGGGCCCTGGGCAGCTACTGGGTCTACCAGCACCTGGGCAACCTCTCCCCCGACGCGCTCGAGGCCGAGGAGCTGCTGGCCGCCCTCCGGGCCGCTGACGACGACGACACCCGGACCAAGCTCCTGGACGTCTACGCGGAGCGCGCCGACACCGAGCCCGACAGCGCCCGCTGGAGCTACGTCCGCGACTTCGGCGACGCCCGCGACGGGGCCGGGGGCACCGGGCACCGCGTGCGGCTGGTGGCCGTCGACTGCCGCTGCTCGCGCAGGCTGGAGCCGGACGACCGCGCCATCCTCGACGAGGCGGAGTGGGCCTGGGTGCAGGAGCAGGCGCTCGGCGACCCCGCCGACGGTCCGGTGGAGCACCTGCTGCTCGCGAGCACCCTCCCGGTGCTCATGGTGCCGGCGTTCTCCGACGTCGAGGGCTGGAACGAGGCCGTCGTCGCCGGCCGGTGGGGACGGCGCCTGTCGGGCGTGGGCGAGAAGATCCGCCAGGCGGTCGACCTGGAGCACTGGGCGGCGTTCGGGACCTCCCTGGACGACCTGCTCCGCCTCCTGGCCCGCGTGGCCTCGGGACCGCGGGCCCCGGCCAGCATCCTGCTGCTGTCGGGCGACGTGCACTGCAGCTACACCGCGCGCGCCGAGCTGGACGGCGTGGTCGGCAGCCGCACCGCGGTGCACCAGCTGGTGATGTCGCCCTTCCGCAACCCCCTCAAGCCCGCGCTGCGGCTGGCCAACCGCCTGGCCGGCGTCCAGCCCGTCCGGGCGGCGGCGGCGCTCCTGGCCCGCTCGGCCGGCGTGCGGCGGCCGCCGGCGCGCTGGGAGGTCGAGGAGGGCCCGTGGTTCGAGAACGGGGTCATGACGGTGGTCGTCGACGGCTCCACCGCCCGCCTCGAGGTCGACCACGTCAGGGCCACCCGCGACGGCGCCTGGGAGCGCCGCACGCTGCACCGCGACCTCGCCTGAGGTCCGCTCCCCCTCCCCCGGTACGACGACGTCCGCCCGCCCCCGGTGACCGGGGACGGGCGGACGTCAGGGGCGGGAGCGTCAGCGGGTGCCGGAGCGCCGCTTGTTGTAGACGTCGAAGGCGACGGCCAGCAGCAGCACCATGCCGCGGATGATGAACTGCCACTCCTGGCCGAGGCCGAGGATGATCATGCCGTTGTTGATGACGGCGACGAGCAGGCCACCGACCATCGCGCCGACGATCGTGCCGACGCCGCCGGTGACGGCGGCGCCGCCGATGAAGGCCGCGGCGATGGCGTCGAGCTCGGCGCCGGTGCCGGCCGCCGGCTGGGCGCCGTTGGTGTACGCGGAGAAGATGACGCCCGCGATGCCGGCGAGGAAGCCCATGTTCACGAAGATCCAGAAGTTGACCTTCCGGACGTTCACGCCCGACAGCTGGGCGGCGGAGAGGTTGCCGCCGATGGCGTAGACCTGGCGCCCGAAGACCGTCGACTTGGTGATCACCGCGTAGGCGAGGATCAGGACGGCCAGGAGGATCAGCACGATCGGCAGGCCGCGGGCCGTGGCCAGCTGGTAGGCGAACCACATGACGACGGCGCCGACGATGACGATCTTCAGGAGCAGCACCGGCAGCGCCTCGACGGTCTGCTGGTACTTCACGCGGGCGCGGCGGGTTCGGAGCTGCTGCACGACGAAGCCGACCACGGCGAGGGCGCCGATGAGCAGCGTGAAGGCGTCGTACCCGTAGCCGCCCATGAGGCCGTTGAGGTAGCCGGTGGCGATCTTGGAGTAGGACGCCGGGAAGCCCGACAGGGAGATGTTCTCCAGGACGAGGTAGTCCAGGCCGCGGAAGAGCAGCATGCCCGCCAGCGTCACGATGAAGGCCGGCACGCCCACGTAGGCCACCCAGAAGCCCTGCCAGGCGCCGATGACGACGCCGACGGCCAGGGCGGCGAGCGCCGCGACCCACCAGGGCTGCTCGTAGGTGATGGCGAGGCGGGCCGCGACGGCGCCGACCACCGCCAGCACCGAGCCGACGGACAGGTCGATGTGCCCGGCGACGATGACGATCAGCATGCCGATCGCCAGCACGAGCACGTAGGCGTACTGCGTGACGATCGTGGAGACGTTCGCCGCGGCCAGGCTCCGGCCGTCGGTGAGCACCGCGAACAGCGCCACCACCAGCACGAACGCGATGTAGATGCCGCTCTGGCGCAGGTTGGCCGTGAGGGCGACCAGGGGGTTGGCGCTCCCGGTCTTGGGCTCCGGCGCCTTGGCGGGCGCGGTGGTGCTCGTGCTCATGCGAGGTCCTCGGGGTTCTGGCTGGAGATGGGCGAGCGAGACTGCTCGGACTGCTGGGGGGCGCCGGGGACGGCGGGGGCCTCGCTGGAGGTGCCCGCCGTGGCGCCGCCGGAGGCTCCCGAGCGCGCCGGGACGCGCTCGAGGGTCATGAGCTCCATGAGGCGCTCCTGGCTGGCGTCCGCGATCGGCACGTCACCGGTGATCCGCCCCTGCGACAGCGTGTAGACGCGGTCGCAGATGCCGAGCAGCTCGGGCAGCTCCGAGGAGATGACGATGACGGCCTTGCCCGCGGCGACCAGCTTGTTGATGATCACGTAGATCTCGTACTTGGCGCCCACGTCGATGCCGCGGGTCGGCTCGTCGAGGATGAGGACGTCCGGGTCGGCGAAGATCCACTTCGACAGGACGACCTTCTGCTGGTTGCCGCCCGAGAGCTTGCCGGTCACGGACATCACGGTCGGCGCCTTGATGTTCATGTCCTTGCGGGAGCGCTCCGCGACGGCGATCTCCTCGTTGGCGTTCACCAGCCCGCCACCGCCGGCGAGCTTGTCGAGCGCCGCCGCCGAGACGTTGCGCTTGATGTCGTCGATGAGGTTGAGGCCGTACTTCTTGCGGTCCTCGGTGGCGTAGGCGATGCCGTGCTTGATGGCCGCGTCGACCGTGCGGACGTCGATCTGCTGCCCGTTCTTGTAGACCTCGCCGGAGATGCCGGTGCCGTACATGCGCCCGAAGATGCTCATCGCGAGCTCGGTGCGACCGGCACCCATGAGGCCCGCGAAACCGACGATCTCGCCGGCGCGCACCATGAAGGAGGCGTCGTCGATGACCACGCGTTCGGTGTCGACGGGGTGGTGGACGGTCCAGTTCTCGACGCGGAAGAGCTCTTCGCCGATGTCGGGTTCGCGCGGCGGGAAGAGGCTGTTCAGATCGCGACCGACCATGGCGCGGATGATCCGGCCCTCGTCGGTGTCGGCGTCGGAGCGGTGCATCGTCTCGATCGTGCGACCGTCGCGGATGATCGTGATGCGATCGGAGATGCGCAGCACCTCTTTGAGCTTGTGGCTGATGATGATGCAGGTGATGCCCTGCGTCCGCAGCTGGTCGATCAGATCGAGCAGGTGGGCGGAGTCGTCGTCGTTCAGCGCGGCGGTGGGCTCATCGAGGATCAGCAGCTTCACCTCTTTCGCGAGGGCCTTGGCGATCTCGACGAGCTGCTGCTTGCCGACGCCGAGCTCGAAGATCTTCGTCGCGGGGTTCTCGCGCAGCCCCACCCGCTTGAGCAGTTCGGCCGCTGCGGTGTTGGTGGCGTTCCAGTCGATGACGCCGCGACGCGACTTCTCGTTGCCGAGGAAGATGTTCTCGGCGATCGAGAGGTACGGGCTGAGCGCGAGCTCCTGGTGGATGATGACGATGCCGGCGGCCTCGCTGTCGTTGATCGAGCGGAAAGCCATCTGCTCCCCCTCGAGGGTGATGCCTCCCTCGAAACTGCCGGCGGGGTAGACGCCGCTGAGCACCTTCATCAGCGTCGACTTACCGGCACCGTTCTCGCCGCAGATCGCGTGGACCTCGCCGCGGAAGACGTCGATCGACACGTCGGCCAGGGCGGGAACCCCGTTGAACGACTTCGAGATCCCCGACATGCGCAGGATCGGTTCGGTCATGGTGTGCTTGTCCCTCCGCCACCCGTGGGCGGCATTGTGGCTCCGCCGCCCGCGGGCGGCACGTGGAGCGGCGGGGCGGGCGAACCCGCCCCGCCGCCGGGTGACTCAGAGTCCGACGTCGGATGCCTTCAGGAAGCCCGAGTCGATGAGCTTCGACTGCACGTCGTCCTTGGTGACCACCTCGGGGGTCAGCAGGTACGAGGGGACGACCTTCTTGCCGTTGTCGTAGGTCTTGGTGTCGTTGACCTCGACCTCCTTGCCGTCCTTGATCTCCTGGATCATCGTGAAGACGCGGTCGCCGAGGGCACGGGTGTCCTTCCAGACCGTCATCGACTGCGCACCGTCGAGGATCGCCTTGACGTTGGCCTTGTCGGCATCCTGACCCGTGATGATCGGGTAGTCGGCGCCGGGGGTGTAGCCGGCCGACTTCAGCGACGCCTCGATACCGATGGCGAGGCTGTCGTTGGGCGAGAGCACCACGTTGACCTTCTTGCCGTTGCCGTAGAACGACGAGAGGCGGTTGTCCATCTCGGACTGCGCCTTGTCGGAGGCCCAGCCCTGGATGCCGATCGACGCCCAGGCGTCGTCGTTGGCGGGCGACTTGCCGCTGGGGACGACCAGCTGACCCTTGTCGACGTAGGGCTTGAGCACGTCCCACGCGCCGGCGAAGAAGAACTTCGCGTTGTTGTCGTCGGGGCTGCCGGCGAAGGGCTCGAGGTTGAACGGGCCCTTGCCGTCCTTCAGACCGAGCTGCGTCTCGATGTACTGGCCCTGCAGGGTGCCGACCTTGTAGTTGTCGAACGTGGCGTAGTAGTCGACGTTCTCGCTGCCGTTGATGAGACGGTCGTAGGCGATGACCTTGGCGTTCTGCGACTTGGCCTCCTGCAGCACCGGGCCGAGGGTCGATCCGTCGATCGCGGCGATGACGAGGATCTTCGCGCCGCCGGAGAGCTGGTTCTGGATCTGGCTGATCTGCTGGTCGGTCTTGTTGTCGGCGTACTGCAGGTCGACGGTGCAACCGGCATCCTGGAGCTTCTTCTGCAGCTGCTCGCCGTCGTTGATCCAGCGTTCGAGGCTGCGGGTGGGCATGGCGATTCCGACGTTGCATTCGGTCGCGCCGCCGCCCGCGGCGTCTCCTCCGCCGTCGGCCGGACGGGTGGAGCTGCACGCTCCGAGACCGACGGCGAGTGCGGCGATGGCCGCACCGGTCAGGATTTTCTTCAGCATGTGATCTGCGTTCCTCTCTGAACAGCAGGGATCCTTCGATCCGTACCCGCGCCCTCCCCGGCGTCGGATCGGGTACGTCTTCGTTCCCGGCACTCTGGTCCGTCGAATTATGACGGCTCCGAAAAAATATCCACCGGAGGGGGTTTTGTCTATAGCCGCGTCAAAATTCGTGCGGGCCCGTGATCCGACCGTGACGGAACGGTCGTCGAGCCGCTCTCAGCGCGTGTCGTGGTCGACGCCCGACCACAGGTCGCCGCACTCGACGAGCTGCGCGTCCTGCGCGATGAGGTACGGCCGCGCGCCGATGTCGCCCCGGATCGAGGCCGCCACGGGCGCCCAATGATCGCGACCCAGGAGCACCGGGTGACCGGGCGCCCCGTCATAGGTCGCCTGCGCGAGGGCGTCCCTGCGCGCGCCGCGTGCGACCCGAGCGACGGCGGATGCCGGGACGTCGGGGGTGTCGACGGGCAGCACCACGACGGAGTGGGAGGGCCCGGATGCCAGCGCTTCCAGCCCCGCGCGCAGCGACGCCGCAACGCCCGTGGCCCAGTCCTCGGCTCGAACGACCGAGACCCCGGTGGGCACCAGCGCCGTCGCGGCGTCGGCTTCGGCACCGAGCACGACGGTGACGTCGTGGCACCCGCCCTCGACCAGCGCGCGGGCGACGAGCGCGATCCAGGGTGTTCCGGCGCGGGTGCGGGCGAGGGCCTTGGGGCCTCCGAAACGCCGTCCGGCCCCGGCGGCCAGCACGAGGCCCGACACGGTTCCGAGGGGTGCGGCGGGCATGGTCACGACAGCGTAGCGTGCGCGAAACACGCCCCGATTACGGTCACATCCATGCTCGAACTGGCCGCCGACCTGGTGCCGCTGCTCGACGCGGGCGTGCCCGTGGCGGCCGTCACGGTCACCGCGGTCGTGCGCAGCGCACCCCGCGGGGTGGGCGCGACCCTCGCCGTCACGAGGGACGCCCGGGTGATCGGGTCGATCTCGGGAGGCTGCGTCGAGAACGACGCGGTCATGCTCGGCCTCGACGCCCTGCGCACCGGAACGATCCGCCGCGCGCGCTTCGGCTTCGGCGAAGACGACGCGATCGCCCCGATCGCCGCCGGCCTCGCCTGCGGTGGGGCCGTCGACGTCGTCGCCTACCGGGTCGATGCGGCGCACCGACCCGCGCTCGAAGCGGCCCGAGACCGGCGCGAGGCGACGCTGCACCTCGATCTCGGCACCGGAGAGCCTCTCGTGCTGCATCGCCCGGCTCCTCCGCGACTCATCATCCTCGGCGCGGGCGAGCACGCGGCCGCCCTCTGCCGATTGGGAGCCGCGGCCGGTTTCGCGGTGACCGTCTGCGACGACTGGGCCCTCCTCGTGACCCGCGACCGCTTCCCCGACGCGGCCGAGCTGGTCGTCGGAGCACCCCACGAGGTCCTCGAGACCCTCCCCTCCCCTGATGCGCGCACAGCCGTGTGCGTCCTCACCCACGACGAGCGTCTCGACGTTCCCGCGATCCGCGCGGCGCTGCGCCTGCCGGTCGGTTTCGTCGGGGCGATGGGGGCTCGCGCCACCGTCGCGCGTCGGGCGGCTCTCCTCCGCGCCGCCGGCGTGACGGATGCCGAGCTCTCGCGCCTCCACTCCCCTCTCGGCCTCGACCTCGGTGGGCGCTCCCCGGAAGAGACGGCCCTGTCGGTCATCGCCGAGATCGTGGCATCCCGGAACGAGGCCGACGCCCGACCGCTGCGCGAGGCCGCCGGCCCCCGCCTGCACGCGATCGCGAGCGGCGTGGACTCGTGTGCTGCGAGGAGCGCATGAGCGTCGTCGTCGTCCGCGGCGCCGTCGCCGTCGTCGAGGGCTCCGGGCGCGTGCGCGAGGGAGACGTCACGATCGTCGACGGGGTCGTCGTCGAGAGCGCCGACACGACGGATGCCGAGATCATCGACGCCACCGGCTGCGTCGTCACGCCGGGACTGGTCAACGCCCACCATCACCTTCTGCAGACGGCGTTCCGCACGTTGCCGGGCACGCGCGGCATCCCGATGCGGGAGTGGCTCCCGGCCATGGCGGCGGCGTACGCCGAGGCGGGTGTCGACCCGGAACTGACCGGGCTCGCCGCTCGAGCGGGTCTCGCCGAAGCGCTGCTGTGCGGGGTGACCACCGTCGCCGACCACCATCTGACCTGGCCCGCCGACGCCGACACCGTCGCGATGGCCCGAGCGGCGGCGGACGCCGCGACCGACCTCGGCGCCCGCCTGGTGTTCGTGCGAGGGGCGGCGCGCGACGACCCGCAGACCGCGGCCGCTTCGGCGGAGGCCATCGTCTCGGCCCTCGTCCCGGATCGTGCGGGCGGCGTCTCCGCCGACGGGATGCTGCAGGTCGCCGTGGGACCGGCCGGCGTGCACAGCGACCCGCGCGAGACGTTCGAGCTGCTCGGCGAGGTGGCCCAGCGCCACGGCCTGCGCCGGCGCACGCAGGCCAACGAGGTCGTCGATGTCGAGATCGCCGTCTCGCGCTACGGGAAACGCCCCCTCGATCTGCTCGAGGAGTGGGGCTGGCTCGCTCCCGACGTCACCCTCGCGCACCTGTGCGCGGTGACCGACGACGAGATCGCGCGGCTCGCGGCAGCCGGAGTCTCCGCCACCCACGCTCCCGGGTGCGACGTCCCCATGGGCTGGGGCGTGGCGCCGGTGCGGCGCCTGCTCGACGCCGGCGTCGCCGTCGGCCTCGGTACGAGCGGCGGGGGCAGCAACGACGCGGGGCACCTGCTCGCCGACGCGCGCCTGGCCATGCAGGTCTCAGCCCTGGTGGGGCCGCAGGTGCCGGCATCCGACGTTCTGACGATGGCGACCTCGGGATCGGCCGATGGGCTGGGCCGCCCCGAGCTGGGGCGCCTGACTCCCGGCTCGGCGGGCGACCTGTGCCTGTGGGACGTCTCGGGCATCGCCGACGCCGGCGTGGCCGACCCCGTGGCGGGGCTGCTGTGGGCCGCTCCCGGTCGACGCCCGCGGACCGTCCTCGTGGCCGGACGCGTGGTCGTCGACGCGGGCCGACTGGTGCGCGTGGACGAACACGAGGTCGTCGCCCGACTGTTCGAGAGGGTGAAACGATGACCACCATGGCCCCCGTGATGGATACCCCCAGCAGCGATGAACGCCTCGGCGCTCACCTGCGTGGGCTGCGCAAGGCGCGTGGGCTCACGCTCACCCAGCTCGCCGAAGCCGCGACCCTGTCGCACCCCTTCCTCAGTCAGCTGGAGCGCGGTCTCGCGCGCCCGAGCATGGCGAGCCTGGAACGACTCGCCCGGGCCCTGGGCACCAGCCGCGTCGAACTGCTCGCGGGGTCGGAGCCGCCGCGCGCCGACCACGATTGCGAGCCCTCGTTCGTCGCGGCCGACGAGGGCGTCATCGGCCCGTACGCCGAGGGAACCGCCCGGCTGCTCGCCGAGGGTCCGCGCCGGTTCGAGCCCCTCGAGTTCACGGGGTCGAACTCCGCGCCCGGCGACCACTACGTCCACGAAGAAGACGAGTTCCTCACGGTGCTCGAGGGCTCGATCGTCATCTCGTTCGGCGGCGTCGGCGGCTTCGGCGAGCGCACCCTGCGCGTTGGCGACTCGGTGTACTGCCGGTCGGGTACCCCCCACCGGTGGCACTCGCCGGACGGCTCGACGTACCGGCTGCTCATCGTGAAAGAGCTCGTGCACGGCGGCGGCGCCGATGACGCGGTCGAACAGGAGGACGCGTGAGCGCGGGAATGACGTTCGAAGCCATCGTTCGCGAGCGACGGGATGCCGCGGACGGCGTCGTCGTGCTCGACCTCGAGCGCGCGACGGGCACGCTGCCCCACTGGTCGCCCGGAGCGCACATCGACGTCGTCCTGCCCGGCGGGATCGAACGGCAGTACTCGCTGTGCGGTTCGCCGGCCCAGCGCGGCACCTGGCGCATCGGGGTCCTCCGCGAGCGCGAGGGATCGGTGTGGTTGCACGAGAACGCCCGGGTGGGGTCCACCCTGCGCGTCCGCGGCCCCGCGAACCACTTTCTCTTCGCGCCCACCGCGGGCCGGTCGTACGTGTTCGTCGCCGGCGGGATCGGCATCACCCCGATCGTGCCGATGATCGAGGCGGCCGAGGCGGCCGGCGCCGAATGGACGCTGCTCTACGTCGGCCGCTCGCGCACGACGATGGCGTTCGTCAGCGAGCTCGAGGCGCAGTACGGCTCCCGCGTCGAGGTGTACGCGGCCGACGAGGGACGACGACTCGACCTCCCCACTCGCCTCGGCACGCCCGCGGCTCGCACGGTCGTCTACGCGTGCGGACCCGCCCGTCTTCTCGAGGCCCTGGATGCCACGATGTCGGTCTGGCCGCGCGGGAGCCTGCACGTCGAGCGTTTCGAGGCCAAGGTGCTCGGGCCACCCGTCTGGACCGAGCCGTTCGAGGTCGACCTGATGATGTCGGGGCTGACGGTGACGGTGCCGCCGGAGCGCTCGGTGCTCGATGTCATCGAGGAGCAGGGCATCGTCGTTCCCTCGAGCTGCCGCGTCGGCACCTGCGGCACGTGCGAGGTGGCGGTGGTCGACGGCGACATCGAGCACCGCGACTCCGTCCTCTCCCCCGAGGAGCAGGATGCCAACCGCTCGATGATGCCGTGCGTCTCGCGTGCGGCGTGCGCGCGGATCACGCTCGAGCTGTAGCCGGCGTGCGAGAGAATTCGTTGCCAGAATCGTTATGTGAACCCTCACAATTCCTCTGGTGGAGTCCTCGCGGGATGGACGATACTGATTCCGCAAGCTGACTGACTCGCGGAGAACGCAGCACTATCGGGTCGTCGAAGAAGACGTCCAGGGAATGCTTCGCTCGCCGGTCAGCGGGACTCTCGGTTACCCGCCGGCGGCCCGTTGCTTCTCTCACGGTCGCTCTCTTGTGCCCCTTACACACCCCGACGACGATGTCCTGGTGCTCGCCCCCGGCGAGTGGAGGACCCGAGGTGCGGCTCTCCCCTGCGCGCTTCGACGTCGTCTCAGACCGAGAGTTGACATGAGAAGCACACTCCGACGTCTCCTGGCGAGCGCCCTCGCCTTCGTCATCGCCCTCACAGGGCTCACGCTGGCCGGGACGCAATCCGCGTCCGCCGCCGATCCCTACTCCGCCTACCTCCTCGTCCATTTCACCGGTGAGTCATCGCAGGGAGAGCAGATCTATCTCTCCGCCAGCACTGACGGGAAGTACTGGAACGATCTCAACAACGGTCAGCCCGCCCTTCTCTCGACGGTCGGGACCAAGGGGGTGCGCGACCCCTCGATCGTGCGCTCTCCCGACGGAAGCAAATTCTGGATCGTCGCGACCGATCTCCGCATCGCCAGCGGAAGCGGCTGGGGCAACGCCATCGACAACGGCAGCCGCAACATCGTCGTCTGGGAGTCCTCCGACCTCGTGAACTGGTCCGCGCCGTGGCTGCTGAACGTCGCCGGTGCGATTCCCGACGGCCGCAACGCGTGGGCGCCGGAGGCCATCTGGAACCCGGCCACCAACTCGTACTTCCTCTACTGGGCCACGAACTCCACCCTCAACGGCGTGGTGACGCACCGCATCTGGGGCGCCAACACGAACGATTTCCGCTCCATTTCGACGCCGCAGCTGTACATCGACCGGGGGAGCCAGAGCATCATCGACACCCAGATCGTCGAGCGTGACAACTCCACGGGCGGCTTCAGGTACTACCGCGCCTCCGGTGACGGGCAGATCACCATCGAGGGAAGCAACTCCATCCTCGGGTCGTGGACCTACGTGGGCGACCTGCGCGGCCAGGGACTGACCGGCTCAGACGTCGAGGGACCCATCCTGTTCCGCTACAACGGCACGACCCAGACTTTCGGCATGTTCGTCGACCAGTACGCGACGGGCCGTGGGTACCTCCCCCTGGTCACCACCGACATCACGTCGGCTGCCAACTGGAAGATCCGGCCGCAAGACACCTACAGCATGGGCGCGACGACGAAGCGGCACGGCTCTGTGCTGCAGATCACGTCCGCCGAACTCGACCGCCTGTCCGCGAAGTGGCCGTCGGCCGCGAAGCGCATCCAGTCGTACAACTTCGAGGACCGTTTCGTGCGGCACTCGAATTTCGCCGCTCGAATCGACCAGGGTGTCGCACCGTACGCGGACTCGCAGTGGGTTCTGCGCTCGGGTCTCGCCGACGGATCGAGTGGAACGGTGTCGTTCGAGTCGGTCAACTACCCCGGGTACTTCCTCCGCCACTACGGGTTCGAAGTGCGTCTCGAAAAGAACGACGGCAGCGCCGCTTTCGCTTCTGACGCGACGTTCCGCCGCGTCGCCGGTCTGAAGGATTCGACCGCGACGTCGTTCCAGTCCTTCAATTTCCCCGACCGGTACGTGCGACACTCGGCGTTCGCGTTGCGCGTCGACCCCGTCACGACGGACACCGACCGGCAGGACGCCACCTTCCGCGTGGGCTGAGTGACGAAAGGGTCGGCGCGGTCACCGTCAGAAACCTCACCCCGACGGCGCCGACCCACCCGTCGCGGCCCTCACCCCGCTCGACGAGCTCGGGCGCCGAACGCCGAGAGGCGGCATCGAAGGTGCAGAATCCACCGCGATCATGTCGCGAACGGTGGGTCCACCCGCAGAACGCGCCCGAGTCGTTCCAGTGTCTCTCGGCGGTGCGAGGCGACGATGACGGTCGCATCGACCTCCGCGAGGACCTGGGAGATCGCCCTCTCGGTCGCGGGGTCCAGGCTTGCGGTGATCTCGTCGACGATGAGGATCCGCGGCTCGCGGCACAGCGCTCGGGCGAGGGCGAGCCGCGCGCGCTGGCCTCCCGAGAGGCGGACGCCGTGCTCACCGAGCTCGTCGTCGAGGCTGATCCAGTCACGAGCGCCGACGCGATCCAGAATGCCGACGAGTTCCGCGTCCGATCGACCCCCCGTGCCCCGCAACAGGTTCTCACGCACCGAGCCGTGGAACAGACGTGCGTCCTGCTCGACGACCGCTACCGCGGCGCGGAGGTCTTCCTCCGACACCTCGCGGAGCGGCATCCCCCGCCCTTCGCCATCGACGAGTGCGATCTCGCCGCCGTCGGGGTCCCAGAGCCGCGCGGCGAGAGCGATCACCGTGCTTTTGCCCGCACCGGATGGCCCCGCGATCCCGACGTGCTCGCCCGGGTGCACCTCCGCCGACCAGCGGCGCAGCACGCGCGTGCGATCGTCGTACGAGAACTCCACATCGCGGAAACGGATGCCGAGCGGCCCGGCCGGCAGGGGACGAGCGTCGACCACCGGAGCGACCACCGGCGGTCGACGCAGTCCCGCGTCCACTCTCGCCGCACTCGCGACGAGGGGGTGCAGCTCCGAAAGGGTGTGCGCCGCGTCGGCGATGGCCGCGACCCCGGCGACGGCGAGCGCGACGACCGCCGGGGCCAGCGCCGCCGATCGGGCGTCACCGACGCCTCCGACGATCAGGGCCGAGGCGACGACACCGACGAGGACACCGGTGAGGATGAGTTCGCGCGACCCGTCGATGATTCCCGAGAGGAGCTCGCGGCGCCGAGCGGTCCGGACCGAGCGCCGCGTCCCCTCGACAGCATCGGCGACGACACGGTCCCGCAGCCCGTAGGCGAGGATCTCGCGTAATGCTCCGAGCGCATCCACGAGTCGCTCCGAGAGGCGCTCGCGCTCGACCTGCTCCTCTTCGCCGACGCGACGCGCCGCGCCCGCTCCCGCCCGCGCGGTGAGCGCGACGAGGACGGCGCCGGACACCATGACGAGGGCGGCTGCCGGCATCAGGGCCGCAGCGACCCCGAGGGCCGCGACGAACAGGGTCACCGAAGCGCCGATCTGCGCGAGGGTGTGCGCGTAGAAGAACTCGAGCTTCTCGATGTCGGTCATCGCCACCGATGCCGCTCTCCCGGAGTGCTCGCGGCGGCGGGCCGGGACGCTGCGCGCGTAGGCGTCGAACAGCGCGACCCGCAAGCGGGCGAGCACCCGGTAGGCGAGGGCATGCGAGACGTCCATTTCTCGCCAGGTGAGCAGCGTCCGCAGCAGCACGAGCACGACCATCGCGACCCACCAGACCGCCGGCGGCCACGCCCCGTGGACGACGGCGCCGCCGACGCCCAGGGCCGCGAGCACCCCGATCGCCGCGAGAGCGAGCAGGCTCGTGGTGGCGAGGACGTAGCTGCCGACGATGCGCCGCCACTCGGGCCGCAGCGGAGGGATCAGGCGAGCCAGGACCGACGCCGTCCCGCCGCTCACGACGCCGCCTCCACGAGGACGCCGCCCTCGAGAACGTGCACGTGAGCCACGCGGCGGAGCGCCTCGGGACGGTGGCTGATCATCAGGACGATGCGGTCGGTGGCGACCCGCTCCAGGGTTTCTGCGACCAGTTCTGCGTTCGCGTCGTCGAGGGCGCTCGTGGGCTCGTCGACCAGAAGGACGGGTCGACGGGCCAGGAGGGCACGGGCAAGGGCGAGCCTCTGTCGTTGCCCCCCGGAGAGACTCGCCCCGGCCTCGGCGACGGGCGTGTCGAAGCCTCCGGGCAGGGCGCGGATCTCCGCGAGGATCCCGGCATCCGCGCAGGCCCGCTCGAGCTCCCCCTCCGCCGCTCCGAACAGGTCGATGTTCTCGCGGATGGTCGCCGCGAACAGGACGGGGCGCTGAGAGACCACCGCGACGTCCTCGGGGCGGAGAGGTCGTCCGTCGAGCTCGACGCTCCCCCGGTCGGCGGGGAGGAACCCGAGCACGAGATCGAACAGCGTCGACTTGCCGGCTCCCGACGGGCCGATGATGGCGTGCACCGCGCCACGCTCCGCTCGGAGGGACACACCGTTCAGCACGGGCGACTCGGCTCCGGGATAGCGGTACGTCACGTCGGAGATCACGATCGCCGCCCCGGCTGCGTCCGCCGGAGAGTCGGATGCCGGGTGTCGGCGTTCGCTCGAGCCGGTGTCGGCGAACGCGCCGAGTGTGCGCAGCCCGGGAACCGCGGTGAGACCGAGGAACCCCGCGTGCCAATGACGCGAGAGCTCGCGAACCGGCCGGAACGCCTCGGACGACAGCAGCAACAGCACGTACACCTCCGTTGCCGGCGCTCGCCCTGTCAGCACGTCGACGATCGCGACCCCCGCGGCGAGCACCGTCCCGGCTTGGATCGCGAGATCCGTGATCGCCGTCTCCGCGAGCGACGAACGCATCACGCGCTCGGTCGCCCGTCGCAACGCTTCCGAGCGCGTGTGGAGGCGCTCGCGCGTCGCAGGAACGTCGCCCAGTGCGCGGAGCGTCGACATACCCCTGAGTGCCTCGAGCAGGTCGCCGCTGAGAGCCTCGTACGTGTCCCAGTGCGTGAACCCTCGGCGCGCGAGCATCTTCTTCCACGCCATCGGCCCGAGCACCGCGAGCACGAGGGCGAGGGCGGTTCCCGCGGCGAGCGCAGGAGACAGCGTTGCGAGCACGACGACGACGCCGATGCCGCCGACGGCGAGCTGAGCGACCGCGGGAATGTACTTCGACACGTAGGCCTCGGTGCCGTCGATTCCGTCGCCGAGCGTCAGTCGGGTCGAGCCATCGCGCAGGGAGATGTCGTGGAGTCGCTCCGGCGCGAGCACGGCGGAGACGGCCCGCGCCCGCAGGGCTTCGCGCACGCACCCGCCGAGACGTACGGCGGCATCGCGCTGGGCGAGGCCCAGCAGCAGGCGGGCGACGCCGAGTCCGAGGATGACGCCGATCCCGAGGAGCGCGCGTCCCGCGTCAGCCCGCACGAGGGCCGACAGGGCGACCGCGAGGGAGACAGCCTGCGCGACGTACGTCGCGAACACCAGGAGCTGCAGCAGGACGCTCGCGGCGAGGAGTCGTGGACGACGCCACGCCTCGCGCCAGAGTGCGGGGACGATCATCATGGGCGGTCTCCTGGGGAGTCGAGGAAGGCGAGGGCGTGAAAGACCCACCGGTTGCCCTGGGCGGCGAAACCGGAGACGGAGCGGGTGGCTTCAGCGCGCAGCGCCGCGGCATACGACAGGCGGGCAGCCGCGAGATGGCCGGCCCACAGCGCCCGGACGAGCACAGCGGGCGAGGACGGCACCGGAACCGCCCACGACCGGACCGCTGCGGCGCCGCGGACCCACGCCTGGCCGGACGCGCGGGCGACCGCCTCGACGATCGGTGTCGGGCCATGGGATGCCGCTTGCGCCAGGAAGCGGTCGGGGTGGGGCGAACGCCGTCGGGCGAGGGCGTCGACGGCCCCGTCGACCATCTCGGGGCACAACGGCACGTCGACGGCGACGAGCGGGATCTCGGGGGCAAGCCCCAGACCGCTCCACGCAGATGCCTGCGCTGCGCGAGGCACGGCGAGCAGCGCGCGAAGAGACGCGGACGGACCGTATCTCGTGATGGTGGGGCGCCCCCCGAGGACGAATTCGACGGCAGCGAGTGCGTAGGCGGCGTCGGCGATCCACAACGGCCACGCGCGGTGTCGGTATCTGCCGAACGATCGTCCGGGCTGCACCGTGAAGACGAGCGTGGCTGTGTCGGCTGCCGCAGCCATGCCGCCGGACCATCCCGCACGGCGCTCGGTTTCGGGATCTCTCCGGCGGGCGATGCCACGCTCGTGGTCGCAGACCCAGCGCGAGCCGCCGACGACGAGGTGCGTCTGTACGGGGTAACACGCCCCCGCGGAGGGCACCGGGCGACGAAGGATGCCGGTCTCGGTGCCGTCCGATGCGCGATGCGGCTTCCCCGGGCGCCACAGCGCCTCGGCCAACCCGACGAGCGCTGCTCCGGGATTCCCCGCCACCGCACCGGCGTGATGCCAGGCGTTGACACGCGGTCCCGGTGGACGCGGCTCCCCCGGCGGTTCCCTCGTGAGCGCGCGTGCGAGCGGCCCTTTCACGAGGGCGTCGTCTTGCGGGGCAACGGTCGGTCGCGGATCGATCACGTCATCCGCCTCACATGTGCGGCGCGGGCAGAAGCGTGAACTCGGCGGGTCCGCCGCTCCAGGCCGAACGCCACCCTCGTTCCTGCGCGGCGTCGCGCAGTCTCGGCATGCCGAGGTACGAGAACGCGGCTGGAGCGTTGGGAACGAGCCCCGTGACGAGCGTGCGCACGACCCGCAGCGGCGTGCGGCGCACGTCGGCCGTGGTGAGATCGCGGGTGAGCACACGATGGCCCCGGCGACGCAGCCGATCGTGGACCTGCGCCATCGTGACCGCGGAGACGGCGCTGAGCGGGCGCACCCCGAGCGCGGGGTCGGTGAACCTGCGCGCCTCACCGTGCACCGCGGGGTCGAGCCAGACCTGCACGTGGGCTCCGAGATCGATCACCCGCTCGAACTGCGGACCAGCCGCGGCGAGGTAGTCGGCGTCGGGACGGAAGTCCAACATCAGCCCCTTCGCCATGACCCCCGCCTGCACGGCTCGGAAGACCCAGCCGTCGGCATCCGTGCAGCCCTGTGTATAGATCCAGGTGTGGACGGCCTCGAGTACGGCCTTCCGCGCCGCCTTCGCGGGGTCGAGCGCGACGGAGAAGCCTGCGGCGTACAGTCCGCGATCCGCGTCGTGCACGAGAGCGGCGATCGCGGGTGCGAACTCCGTTGGCATCGCCACCAGCCAGACGGTCAGGCTGCTGCCCCGCAGATCGTCCACCAAGCCGGGCACGCTCGCGGGATCGATGCCGAACGTCGGCCCGTCGAGATGCCACCACACTTCGAGCGCGTCGCGTTCGATGACCTCGAGCACCCCGCGGTCGCGGGCGTCGTCGACACTCGTCCCGGTGGCGATGCCGGCGTAGTTGAGGTGGTGGGTTCGAGGAAGGTGCCGGAAGCGCGACTGCCGCCAGTTCAGATGCACGAGGGCGTCAGGCAGCCAGACGGGTCGGCCCTCGGCATCCTGACATCTCGCCCAGAGCGCGGGCGTCACGGCATCCAGGTGCTGGTAGGCGAATCCGTCCCGAGCGAGCTGCCAGTCGGCGAATCGCGGCAGATCGTCGAGCTCGATCACGGGGTGCCCGTCCCCCCGCAGCTCGTCGGCGGTGGCGACGCGGAGGTCGTCGGGCGGCAAGGTCTCGGGGAGCCAGTTGCCGCAGTATCGCTCGACGCCTTCGCCGATCGCCGCGATCCGCGCCTGGGCGGGGTCACCGAACGACGTACCGAGCGACACCCGATCGGCCGGCCATTCGCCGAGCGCGCGCGCATCGGAGACGGATGCCGTCAGAGCGAGGTAGCGATGCGGGGCCCCCGCCGGGTGCGGGACCGCGCGAATCGACCGGATGACGCCGGTCTCGGCATCCACCAGACTCTCGACGGGAAGCGGTGGGAGGGACGACGTACTGCCCTGGTTCATGCGGTCCTTTCGTGGTGCCAGTGGCCCGAGCGCGGCTCGAAGGCTGACCGCGAACGACGACCGGCCGGCACGACGTGGCGGGTGCTGCTCGTTCCCGAGGGCAGGCCGGTTCGCGTGAGCCAGGCGTCGAGAACGGCGCCGATTCCGCCCGAGTCGCGGAGACGAGCGCGCACATCCTCATCGCGAATGTCGGCTCCGAGGCGATGACCCCACGGTCCGTCGACGACGTGCACGTCGGCGCGCCAGGCGGCGGCCAGGCGCCCCGCATCGGCGTGGAAGAAGTCATCGTCGCCGCGCACGAGCAGGAGCGGCGCGTCGATCCCGCCGTACGCGCGGTCCAGATCGACGGGCGGCGTCATCCACAACCGCCGCCACCCCGCGAGAACGGTCGGCGTCCACCCCCACTCTCGGGCAGCCCGCTCCACGCCCCGCCGCTCGGCGCTCGCGACCCGCGCCCTCAGCTCGTCGTCGCTCAACGGCGGGAACGAGCGGGAACCGCGCCCGTGCTGATGCCACCACCCGATCCGGTCGTAAAGCTGCGGGCGGCCCTGTGCGTCCCAGGCGGTCTCGGCGAGTCCGAGGGCGGGGACCATGAGCACGAGCGCGTCGACGTCCACATCGCGGGCGCCCTCCAGGGCCGCGTGGGCGTCGTACGACCCTCCCGAGAGGACGAGGGGAAGCTGCGGGTCCTGGGCGCGAAGCGCGGCGACGGCGGAGGCGCCGTCACGACGCTCATGGAGATAGGGGTTCCACTCACCCTCGGAACAGTGGCGGCCGCGCACGTCCTGCACCAGGCAGCGGTATCCCCGTCGCACCCAGGAGCGGGCGGTGTCGCCGTGGCGCCACGCGCCGTATGGCGTGCGCACGAGGACGATGCCTCGCGGCGTTTCGGGCTCCCAGATCCAGCCGTGCAGAGCGACGCCGTCGTCGGCGCGGCAGACGTGCGCACGAGCGTCGCGCGGCGGGATCACCTGCCCGCCCCCGGGTGCGGCGCCGGGTAGGCCAGCACCGGGTGCTCTGTCACCCGTCCGAGTGCGGGGACCAGCTTCCAGAGCGTGGTGCGCAGTCGGGGCAGCGCCTCGTCGTCTCGCGCCCAGCTCAGAGTCATCGTCAGCACCCGCGCCGTCACGAGGGTCACGCTCGCGGAGTCCACCGGCTGATCCGCTGCCGGGCCGTGCCCCTGCCACGCCTCGAGAGCGTCCGGCACGGTGCTGGCGGCGATCCGTCGCCGCACGACCTGCCGTGCCGCGATGTCGGTGACGTCGAGGGCGATCGGGTCGATGAACACGCACTCCCCTTCCCGGTACACGCGAAGGCGGGCGTTACCGGTGGCGAGGAGGTCGTCGAGCACCGCGTGATCGCGGCGCTCCTTCGCCCCGTCCGACACGGAGATGACGAGGGCGGCGGAGTCTCGCCTGTCGGTCGCGGATGCACCCGTCGTCACCCGGGCACCCCAGGCCGCCAGTACACGCGCGATCTCGTCGGCGAGCACGCCGGTGCCGACCACACCGATGCTCCGACGGGCCGAGGGCCAGCGGCGTTCGCCGTCGGCGCGCTCGCGTTCTCGGACCTCGCTGACGAGACGATCCCGATACGCGGATCCCACGGTACCCGCGGACGACGAGTCGAGGAGATCGTGCAGGCCCGGCGGCGGAGACCCGATCGCGGTGTGGTCTCCGGTGCGAAGACGCAGCAGGGGCGCCTTATCGGCGACCGTGACGACGTGGGCTCCGGTGCTCGGCAGCGGGGTGATTCGGCGGTGGTGATGCATGGGTGTCTTTCCGAAAGCCCGGCCGGGCGCGAGGCGCCCGGCCGGGGGTCGCGTCAACGTGATGCGACCTCGAGGGTCACTCGAAGGGGTTCTCGACGAGCGCGTTCGAGTGGGTCGCCGACAGGTGCGCCAGCTGCTCGGTCTCTTCGATCTCGGACAGGATCTGCTTGTCCATTGCCTTCTCCTTCTCTCGTTCGTCCACTCCGATATGCGGAGCGGGGTTCACGGTCGTGAACATCGTCGACTCTAAATGAGAACGATTCTCAATATCTAGTAGCATCGCCGTCATGTCTCCAGCCACCGCCCTCATCGCCGCGGATCACCGGGCAGGAACCGTGTTCTCCCTCGACGGGAGTGTCGTCGCCCCGGACGCCCGACTCGCGGAGCACGCCGGCTTCCTCGTGCTTCCGCCTGACGCCCGCGACGCGTGGGCCTTCGCCGACGACCGCGGCGGCGCTCTCGTCGTCCGTGGCCCCGACGGCATCCGTCGCATCCCGATTGCGATCCCCGCCGAACACCTCGCCGCCTCGGAAGACGGGCGTCACGTCGTCGCGACACCCGGACTGGGTGCGAACGACGAAGCATGGAACGACGTCGTGACGGTCGTCGATCTCGTTCGTGACTCCTCGGTGCGGTTTCGAACGCGCGCGGGAGAGCCGGGCGTCGTGATCGCGCCCGACCGGGTGACCCGAGAACCGACGATCGTGCTGCGCCACCGCGATCCGGGTGCGATCGAGGCGATACCGCTCGCGAGCGCGCTCGATCTCGGCGCGCACGTACCCGTGCTGCGGGGCGCCACGTGCGACGACATCGCCGACGACGGGCACGGCGACGTGGTGGACCACGAGACGGGGGTCGTCGGCGTCGCCACGGGGCGCGGCCTGGAGAGGTTCGCGATCGACGACGGCATCCCGTCCGCACTCGGGGTGATCCCGTGGCCGGCGAACGGACGCGCCTACTACCTCCGTCGCGCGGGCGACACCGGCGCCGTGACGGGGGTGCTCCGCGGCGGCCCCGCGGACCCGTCGCGCTGGACGGAATGGACCAACGTCTTCGCCGAGATCGACCTGCGCGCGGGTGCCGCGCGCACCGTGCCACTGCCGGAGGGCCTCGTCTTCCGCTTCGCGCTGGCCGACGGCATCGCCGCGGCCACCGTGATCCACCCCGACGGCGACGCCCTCGTCGTGATCGACCGCGTGACGGGGCGCATCGCCCGCACGGTGCCCCTCCCCCCGCTCAGCACCCCGCCACAACCGGGTCGGATGCCGTGGGACGGTGCCGACGGACGCCCCGCGCAGCGACGGGCCGTCGCGATCGATCCGGTCACCGGCGTCATCGCCGTGACGGCCGGTGGCGACGGCGTCATCCATCTCGTCGACGGCGAGGGCGTCCTCACGACGATCGCCATGCCCGGCGCCCTCGACGAGGGCGGACACCTCTTGTGGCCCGGCCCGCCCGGGCGCTTCACCGATCCGGTGGGCCGATGACCGCGCTCCGCAACGCACTCGACGCGGCCCTCTCCGCGCACGAACGCCACCCGCGGCCGGGGCTGCCCGTGCGTGGATTCGTCCTGGATCGCGCGGCGGGCACTCCGCGGCCCGCCATCCGGCATGCCGACGGACGCACGGTGATCGCCCCCGACGGGCACATCCACCGGATGAACCCCGCCCCCGACCGACGACGCATCGCAATCGAATGGGCAGAGGACGCGAGCGAGGACGCCGTGCTCGGCATCGTCGACGTGGCATCCGGCACCCTGAGGCTGCATCCGGAGATCCGGCTGCGCTACGACACCGTGCTGTGGATCGACGACTCACGGACCCTCGAGGTCGTCGCCAGCCGTGACGATGCGCTCGTCGCCCTCGACGTCGACACGGGCGCTCTGACGGCCACCCCCGTAGAACCCGCGCATCGCACGCGCCTGTTCCCCAGCGGTGCACGCGGGGTGCTTGCATGCACGACGGGCGACGAGGGCACGACCCTGATCGATCGCGCGACGGGACGGCTGCTCGGACGATGGAGCGCGCTGTACGGCGCCTTCCCGCTGCCCGACGGCGTGCTCGTCTGGCACGCAGGCGGACTGGATGCGCTCGCACCTTCCGGCACCGCGCGGTGGGCGCTTCGCGACGAGTCGCAGCGCATCACCGATGTCACCGTCGAGGGCTCCCGGATCGTCGTCCTCGTCGTTCGTGACGGTCGGACCGTCGTCGCTGACGTCGACGCGGCGGGCACCCGGGAGGTGTTCGTCGAAGCCGCGAGCGAGACCACGGTCACCGGGGTGCGCATCGACGACGGCATCCTGTATCTCGCCGTCGAGGGCCCGCTCACGCCGCCGCGGATCGTCACCGAGACGGATGCCGTGCCCGACGCGCTGGCGGGCGAGACGCGCCGCCTCGATCTCCCCGCGCGTGACGGCGAGACCCTCACCGCCCACATCGCCGAGCCCGCCGCAGGATCCGGACCGAGACCGCTTCTCCTCGCCTGCTACGGGGGGTTCGGCGTGCCGCATCTCCCCGTCTTCGAGCCCACCATCCCCGCCTGGGTCGCGCACGGCGGCGCCTACGTCACGGCCCAGATCCGCGGCGGCGGCGAACGCGGTGCCTCCTGGCGAGCGGCCGGCAGCGGCGCGCGCAAGCAGCAGGCGGTAGACGACCTCGCCGACATCGCGCGCGGTCTCGTCGACCGAGGGATCACCAGACCCGATCTCCTCGTGCTCGTCGGCGCGTCACTGGGCGGGGTCATCGCTGCCAGCTGTGGGTTCCAGCATCCCGGTCTCTGCGCGGGCGTCGTGGCGACGGCCGCGCCTCTCGACCTCCTCTCGCTTGCGGATCATCCGCTCGGGGCGGGCTGGCGCTCGGAGTTCGGCGACGACGGCAGCCCCGAGTCACGCGAGCGGCTCCGCCGCCTCTCCCCCCTCGCGATCATCGAGGATCGGACGGATGCCGAGGGGCTCCCCGCGTTTCTGGGGATCACCCTGGGCCGCGACACCCGCGTGCGGGCGACCGACACGCGCCGCACAGTCGAGGCCCTCGAGCGCCTCGGCGCGCCCGCGCGCACGTGGACCGCTCCGTCCGCGGGGCACGGCACCAACGCCCTCGACGACCTGCACGCACTGGGGATCACCGTCCTCGAGTTCTCCGCCGACGTGACGAGCGGAGACACCCCATGACCGCGACGGCACAGCGCACCCCGCGCGGGCGGGCGAGTGCGCGCACGGCCCGGCAAGGCGGACGGGTCATGCCGCTCAGCGCGACGGTGACCGTCAGTGCCGTCCTGCTCGTGATCACGGTCGTGCTTTCCGGCGCGATCGGCCCGGTGCCCGTGCCGCCGGTCGACTCCGCGAAGATCGTGATCGGACACCTGCTGCCGGGGATGCCGTGGATGACGGACGGCTCGCTCACCCCGCTGCAGGATCAGGCCGTGTGGCAGTTCCGTCTACCGCGGGCACTCCTCGCGGGGCTCGCCGGGGCGGGGCTCGCCCTCGCGGGGACGATGATGCAGGCCGTCGTGCGCAATCCGCTCGCCGAGCCGTACATCCTCGGAGTGTCGTCCGGCGCGAGCGTCGGCGCCGTGCTCGTGATCGTCTCGGGCGGCGCCGCGTTCCTCGGTCTGACCATGAGCGGGGCGGCTTTCGCCGGCGCCGTCGGGTCGTGCGTGCTCGTCGCGCTCTTGGCACGGACCCGCGGAGAGCTGTCGCCGACCCGCATGATCCTCGCTGGCGTCGCACTCGGTTCCCTGCTGAGCGCCGTCACGAGCTACCTCACGCTGACGACCGACGCGCAGAACGTCGTGAGCGTGATGTTCTTCCTCCTCGGCAGCGTGTCGGCAGCCACGATGTCGTCGCTGACGATCCCCGCGCTCGCGCTCGTCATCGCTCTGTTCGCCGCTTTCGGGCTCTCCCGATCGATGAACGCCCTCCTGGCCGGGGACGAGTCGGCCCTCGCGGTCGGGGTGCGCACCACCCGGGTACGAGGGATTCTCCTCGTGGTCGCGTCCCTGCTCACGGGGGTGATCGTCGCGGTGAGCGGCGGCATCGGATTCGTGGGGCTCGTCGTGCCGCACGTCGCCCGCCTGCTGGTGGGCTCGGACCATCGCCGGATGGTCCCGGTCGCGGTGCTCGGGGGCGCGCTGTTCCTGATGGTGGCTGATCTGCTCGCACGCACCGTCGCGGCACCGACGGAGATCCCGCTCGGCATCCTCACGGCGTTCGTCGGGGCGCCGTTCTTCCTGTGGCTCATGCGCCGCGGCGGCGAGAGAGCGGGGTTCGACCGATGACGGTGTCGTTCGAGTCCGTGAGTGTGCAGCTCGGCGGGCGCCGCGTCCTGCACGACGTCGAGCTGGAGGTGAGACGCGGGCGCATTCTCGGCCTGCTCGGGCCCAACGGCAGCGGCAAGTCGACCCTCCTGCGCACCCTGTTCTCGGGCCGCCGTCCCCATGCCGGTCGCGTGTGCATCGACGGCGTCGACGTCTCGACGCTGCCACCGCGCACCCTCGCGCGCCGGGTCGCGGTCATGCTGCAGGATGCCCCCTCGGAGTTCGATCTGACGGTGCGCGAGACCGTGATGGTCGGGCGCGCTCCGCATCACGCACCGTTCAGCCGCGACACCGACGACGACCGCCGGATCGTGACGGAGGCGCTTCGCACCGCGGACGTGCTCGACCTCGAGGATCGCCTGGTGCGCCGACTCTCCGGGGGCCAACGTCAGCGCGTCATGCTCGCGCGCGCCCTGGCCCAGGACGGCGAGATCCTCGTCCTCGACGAGCCGACGAACCATCTCGACATCGCCCACCAGCTCGACCTCATGCGGGTGGTCAGCGGCCTCGGAACGACGGTCATCGCCGCCCTGCACGACCTCAACATCGCCGCGGCATTCTGCGACGAAGTCGCGGTCCTCGACGACGGCCACCTCGTCGCGGTCGGGAAGCCGGATGCCGTTCTCACCCCCGACCTGGTCGGCGGCGTCTTCCGCGTCACGGCGCGTGTGGCGACGGAGATCGACACGGGCGCCCGCGTCATGGCCTTTCACCCCCGTCCGCTTCGCGGTCCCTTCCCATCCGACAACCCGACAGAGAGAAACGAATGACACAGCACTCCCTTCGACCCGCCCGCCTGATGATGGCGGTCGCCGGCGGCCTCGGCGCTCTCGCGCTCACCGCCTGCGGCTCCGCCGTGGCGCCCCCGGGTGCGGCCACCCCCACCGGGGACGCCCTCGTCATCGAGAACTGCGGCGCACCGGTCACCGTCACCCACGTCCCCACCGCCGCCGTGGGCCTGCACCCCTCGCAGACCGAACTGCTGCTGCGGCTGGGGCTCGCCGATCATCTCGTCGGCCAGGCCCAGGCGACCGTGCAGGAGCTGCCCGCGGACGTGGCTCCTCTCGCGGCCGACGTGCCCGTGATCGGTGGAGAAGCGCCCCCCAGCCGGGAAGACCTGCTCGCCGTCCACCCCGACTTCGTTTACGCGCCCACGACCTACGAGTTCACCGCCGAGCAGGGCTTCGCGAGTATCGAGCAACTCACCGAAGCGGGTGTGGCGGCGTACACCGCGACGGGCGGATGTTTCTCGCGCCGCATGGACGGCACGGTCGACGATCTGTTCGTCGACCTGAACAACCTCGGCGAGATCTTCGACGTGCAAGACGAGGCCGCGGCGCTGATCGCCGACGCACAGGCGCAGCTGTCCGCCGTCGACACGGCGATCCAGGGCCGCACGAAGCCCCGCGTCGCGCAGATCTACGTCGACGGCACCACGCTCAGCGCGATCGGCGCCGGTGTCGAGTACGACATCCTCCGCCATGCGGGCGCCGACACGATCTACACGCCGGAGGACCCCCAGTTCGCCGACTTCTTCGCCGCGGAGATCACCCCCGAGTCCCTTGCCGCACACTCACCGGATGCCATCGTGTTCGCGGTCACCGACCCCGCGCACGAGCAGGCCGCCCGCGCGTACCTCACGACGACATTCCCCGACATGCCCGCGGTGCGAGACGGGCGTCTCATCGCGGTTTCAAGCTCCGACATGTTCCCGGGGACCCTCGGAAACGTGTCGGTCGTGCGCCAGATCGCCCAGGCGCTCTACCCCGACGCTTCCTTCGGCTGAGCCAGACCGCACGCACGCCGGATCCCGATCACCGCTCGGGCGTCGTGTGCCCCCAGCGGGGGTCGATGCGTCCGGCGGCCGAATGATCCTGCCCGTTCGCCGGCCCCGCTCGAGAACACGGGGCGATCGGGACAGGGCGGGCGATGACAACCGGGGATGCCGGGGAACGGACCCGTTCCCCGGCATCCCCGTTCTCGTCGCGCCCGCGCGCGCGACCACCGCCGCCTGTCGGACAACTTTGTCGAGAGGGTCACGCGGGGGAAATACAGCGGAAACGCGTGGTTCCTAGCATCGGAGCATCGCCGGATGTTGGTCACACCAACACTGACGCAGCCGCCTCGAGCGG
>JAKOMY010000186.1 GCA_022702225.1 Microbacteriaceae bacterium
GGGGCTCGCGCCGGTACACGCCGAGATCCGGCACGAGGGCGACGACGAGTACGTGCTCTACGGCTTCGACGCGGTCGGGGGCGGCGGGGCGCGAGAACAGGGCCCGGGGCGTTCCGGCGGCGGCCGCATCCTGCGCACGGGCGCGCGCATCGAACTGGGTGACTGGCGACTGGCGTACTTCCGCGCGGAGTTCGCCGATCACGGTCGACCGTACGGGGGCCGCCAGGGCGGCGAGCTCTCGGATCAGCGCAAGCAGCCGCCTCGCGGCGGCTCGGGTCCGCTCAGTCGGGCGACCGATCCGGAGTAGCGCTTACGCGCCGGTCGTCCCGCGGCCCCCTTCGACGTCGAGACGGCATCTCGTTGACGAAACCGTTGCAGCGTGCAACCGAGATGTCAGCGAGATGCCGTCTCGCGGTGGTCAGGGGCTTCTCGCGTCGGCGGAGGGCCACACGCCTGGCCGTGCTCACGGGAGCCGCACGGCGCGTGGCCGCCGGGGCGCGGCATCCGGTCCCTAGAAGACGATCGTGTGGTTGCCGTGGCGGATGATGCGGTCCTCGGCGTGCCACAGCACGGCGCGGGAGAGCACCTGACGCTCGACATCGGCACCGCGGCGGGCGAGCTCGGCCGAGGAGTCGGCGTGGGTCACCCGCACGGTGTCCTGCTCGATGATCGGTCCCTCGTCCAGGTCGCTCGTGACGTAGTGCGAGGTCGCTCCGATGAGCTTGACGCCGCGCTCCTTGGCCTTCTTGTACGGCTCGGCGCCGATGAAGGCCGGCAGGAACGAGTGGTGAATGTTGATCACCGGCACCCCGATCTTGTCGAGGAAATCGGGCGACAGGATCTGCATGTACCGCGCGAGCACGATGAAATCGACATTGCCGACGAGCAGCTCGAGGATGCGGGCCTCGGACTCCGACTTGTCGGGGCCCGGCGTCGAGGGCACGTGGAAGAAGGGGACGCCGAACGAGCGGACGTCCTCGGCGGAGGTGGTGTGGTTCGACACGACCATGGGGATGCTGACCGGAAGGTCGCCACGGCGGTGGCGCCACAGCAGGTCGAGCAGGCAGTGGTCCTGCTTCGAGGCGAGGATCGCCATGCGCTTCGGCGTCGACAGGTCGGTCAGAGTCCACTCGAGCTCGAAGCCCTCGCCGAGGGTCGTGGCCAGATCGGCCTCGATGTCGGGCAGGGCCACCGACAGGTTGGGGCGGTGGAACACGACCCGCTGGAAGTACGCGCCGCCGCGAGGGTCGTCGGAGTACTGGTCGAAGGCGACGATGTTGCCGCCCTGGCGGGCGATGAGCGCCGAGACCGCGGCGATGATGCCGGGGGTGTCGCTGCCGTGGACGATGAGGCACGCGTGATCGGGCTGCAGGTGGGGGCTCGCGGAGACCATCGGACCATTCTGCCGTGCGCGCGTGGTGCTCGACGACCAGGATTGCGGGGGCGGCGGTGCGCGGGGACCCGGGCCGGGGGTGCGCGGCGGATGCACGCTCCCGCAACCCGGGCGTCGGACTACAGCCGCACGACGATCTTCTGCGCCGAGACGCCCTCGCGCTGGCGATCGAGCGCCGGCTGGACGGCATCCAATCCCGAGCCGACCACGAGGGGTGCGGGAACCGATTTCAGCGTGCCGTCGGCGAGGCCCGCGGGGAGCAGCGTGCCCCACAGGGCCGGCCCGAGGTCGTCGTCGCGCAGGCTGCTGCCCCAGATGAAGCGCGATCGCACGCCCGCGCGCCGGGCGCGCAGCGCCGAGGTCACCGACGCGAGTCCGATGCGCGCGAAGACGGCGAGACCGCCCGGCAGCAGCCGTCGTCGGCCGGCGAGGTCGGCGAGCGACACGGGCGTGCTCGCCAGGGCCAGGGCCGTGCCGCCGGTGCGACGCAGCACCGCGAGGCACGCCTCGGCCGAGGTGGGGCCCAGGGCGATCGCGCCGACCACGCGGCGTCCGGCGATCCCGGCGACCAGGTCGTCGACCGCTCCCGGCGCGTGGTGGTCGACGACGACGTCGGCGCCCAGGGAGCGCACGAGGGCGGCGTTGCGGGGCGAGGCGGTGCTGACGACGTCGTACCCCGCGGCGCGAGCGAGCTGGACGGCGTTCATGCCCACGCTCGTCGAGCCGCCCCAGACGACCACCACGCCGCGCTCGGCGGAGACCGGGCGGCCCGGCTCGGGCAGCGGGAGCCCGAGGTGGGCCGGCTGGAACAGCGCGCATGCGGCGGTCGACACCGCGAGGGGCAGGACGGCCGCCTCCTCGTCACTCATGCCGTCGGGGATGGGGGCGGCGAGGCGCTCCAGCAGCACGGTGACCTCTTGGAACGCCCCCTCGCGCAGGGGGTCGCGGCCACGGTCCGTGCCGGTGGCCAATCCGAACACGCGGTCACCCGGGCGGAAACGGCTGACACCGGGCCCGACCGCGACCACCTCGCCGGCCACGTCGGAGCCGAGCACGGCGGGTCCGCGCAGCCACCGGTACGTCATGCTTCCCGTGCCCTGGATCACCCAGTCCACCGGATTGACGGCGACGGCGCGCACCCGAACGAGTACCTCGCCCTCGCGGGGCTCGGGGGTGGCGACGCTGTCGACGTGCAGCCGGGCTCGGGGGGTGCGCAGGACGGCTGCGGAGTGATTCGGCACGACGATCTCCTCGGTGATGTCAGGGGGTGTCATCACTCTATCGGTGATGACATGAACTGTCATCACTTAGGCTGGTCTCATGGCCAGATGGGCACCCGACACCCGCGAACGCCTGCGCGCCGCCGCCCTCGAGCTCTTCGAGGAGAGGGGGTTCGCCGGCGCCACCGTCCCCGACATCGTCGCGCGGGCGGGGCTCACCGAGCGGACGTTCTTCCGCCACTTCAGCGACAAGCGCGAGGTGTTCTTCGGCGACGACGAGATCCCCGCCCTCGCGACCGCCATGCTGGCCGCAGCGCCCGCGGGTCCGCCGCCGTTCGCGGTCGTGTGGGGTGGCCTGCACGTTCTCGCCGTCGAGAGATTCGAGCCGCGACGCGAGCAGATGAGGTCGGCTCGCCGTCTCATCCGCGACGAGCCCGCTCTTCGTGAGCGCGATCTGCAGAAGCAGGACGCCCTGCGCGAGGCGATCGCCGCCGGGTGCCTCGCGCGGGGTGTCGATGCACTGACCGCCCGCGTCGTGGCCGGCGTCACGGTCGACCTGCTGCAGACGGCCCTCGACGAGTGGCTCGGCGACGACGACATCGCGCCGCTGACGGCGCACCTGGCGCGGGTGCGCGAGCGGATGCGCGCTGTTCTGGCCGACCCGGTCGAGTAAGTATGCCGGCCCCGGTGTCGGAGGTCGCCGATAGCCTGGACTCGTGACCAACGCCCTCCGCCTCGACCGGCCGGGGTGGCGTACCTGGGTGCTGTGGGGCGTCGGGGTGCTCGCCTACGTGGTCTCCATCGTCAACCGCACCTCCCTGTCGGCGGTGGGTGTCGACGCGGCCACGCGCTTCCACGCCGACGCGTCGGCGTTGTCGATGTTCGCCGTCATCCAGCTCTTCGTCTACGGCGCGATGCAGATCCCCGTCGGCCTGCTGCTCGACCGCTTCGGCGCGCGACCCATGATCGCGATCGGCATGGTGCTGATGGCGGCGGGTCAGCTCGTGATGGCCTTCGCGGATGCCGTGGGGATCGGCATCCTGGCCCGTGTCCTCATCGGCGCGGGGGACGCCGCGATCTTCCCCAGCGTCCTGCGAGTGATCGCGACGTGGTTTCCGGCGCAGCGGGCGCCGCTGCTCGTGCAGTTGACGGGGATCATCGGTCAGTTCGGCCAGATCATCGCGGTGGTGCCGCTCGCCGCGCTCCTGCACGCCACCAGCTGGAGCGTCGCGTTCGGCAGCGTCGCGGGTCTCGGCGTGCTCTTCGCCGTGCTCACCTTCGCCATCATCCGCAATCGCCCGCCCGAACGTCGCGCCGACCCGGTCGACACGACCGTCGACACCCAGACGGGCGCGATCAAGGTGGTGCGATCCTCGGCCGACCTGCGGCAGGGCTTCCGCGAATCGTGGGCGCATCCCGGCACGCGTCTCGGGTTCTGGTCGCACTTCGCCACCCCCTTCGCGGGCACGGCCTTCATGCTGCTGTGGGGCTTTCCCTTCCTGACCGCGGGCGAAGGACTGGCGCCGGCGACCGCGTCGCTGATCATGACGACGCTGGTGCTGTTCGGCATCCTGTGCGGGCCCGTGATCGGCGCGCTGTCGAGTCGGCATCCCACGCGCCGTTCCCGGTGGCTCGTGCTGCCGGTGATCGTCTTCCAGGCGGTGGTGTGGATCGCCGTCATCGCCTGGCCGGGGCCGGCGCCGGTGTGGCTGCTCGTCGTGCTGATGTTCGCCCTGTCGACCGGCGGACCGGCGTCCATGATCGCCTTCGATCACGCGCGGACTTTCACCCCCAGCCATCGCCTGAGCACGGCGACCGGCATCGTGAACGGGGGTGGGTTCCTCGCGGCTCTCCTGGCGATCCTCTTCATCGGCGTCGCGATGGACCTACAGGGCGCCGGTACGCCCGACACCTACTCGCTCGACGCGTTCCGCATCGCCTTCCTCGCACAGGTGCCCCTATGGCTGGTCGGGGGCGCGGCGATCGTCGTCGAACGCGGTCGGACGATCCGCCACGTGGGCGGCGTCGACAAGCTGCGTCCGTCGGATCGCTGACGTGCCGCCCGGCGCGCCGGGGACGCGGCGGGCGATGCGGATGCGGCACCACGCCGGGGATCGATCTCCGGGGCCGCCCTTCGTGTCACCGGGGGCTTACCCGCCGTCGATCCGGCCGAGCGTTCGGGCCCACGCGAGTGCGTCCTCGGAGGCGCCGTCGGCCGACAGGTGGTCGCCGAGGAGGTAGGCGGCCGTATGGTGCGCGCGCAGCTCCGTGAGCACGGCGTCGGGGTCTCCCTCGGCGACGAGGTCGACGACGCGTCGGTGCCGTGCCGCGCGCTCGAGCAGAGATTCCGCCCCCGCTTGAGCGTGACGGTTCAGCCGCATGAGGATGGCGACGGGTAGGGCGATCGCGGCGTAAGCGGCGTTCAGGTGGTCGTTGCCTGCCAGGGCGACCAGCGCCGTGTGGAACTCCAGGCCGTCGCGGGGAGCGCTCTTCTCGTCGTCGGCACGCGCGCTTTGCTGCATGGCGTGCATGGCCGCCCGCAGGCGCGCGAACGTGTCGCCGGTCGCGGGAACCCCCTGGCGCACCGCGAGGGTCTCGAGCTGTTCGCGCACGGTGGTCACGTGGAAGGCGTCTTGCAGGGTCAGCTGCACGACGCGGCTCCCCGCGCGCGGCACGTGGACGATCGCGCGTTGACTCTCGAGTGCGCGGAGGGCCTCACGAAGAGACTGTCGTCCCACGCCGATCTCCGCGGCGAGCGAATGCTCGGTCACGTGAGCGCCCATCGCGAGTCGTCCGTCGATGATCCGGGCGCGCAGTTCTGTCGCGGCGATCGCGGTGACGCTCTCGGGGCCGTCGATGACGCCGCCCTCTCGACGTCCCCGTCCCGGGGTTGTCCGCTGCATCTGGATTCCTCCCGCCACAACCCCTCCGCTTCGATGGGTTAGGGTAGCCTTACTCAGTCGACCATGACGCATCAAGGATACCTCTCGTGACCTCGAAACGCTCCCTCGTCTCTCTTCTCTCCCTCTCCTGCGTTGCGTCTCTGACGCTCACGGGCTGTACGGCTGCGGCCGGCGGCGGTTCGTCGGCAGACGAAGGGGGCCGTACCGTCGAGACGGTCCTCGGACCCGTGACCGTGCCCGAGGCGATCGAGTCGGTGATCGTGCTGGAGGGGCGCCGCGATCTCGACATCGTGCTGTCTCTCGGCCTCCCCCTCACGGGATATCCGTACGAGGCGGCCAGCACGCTCGACCTGGAAGCACCCGTTGCGCACGCGCTCTCGGGCGCCGCGGGGGCGTCGCCGATGTTCCTGGCAGAGGAGATCAACCTCGAGGCGATCGCGGAAGCCGCGCCGACCCTCATCGTCAGCCGCGTCGACGACGTCGAACCGATCCTCGACGAGCTGCGAGCGATCGCCCCGGTCCTGGCGATCGGCGATCAGAGCACCAGCTCGTGGCAGGACGATCTCCGTCTCGTCGCCGAGGCGACGGGGACGCAGGATCGTGCCGCGGAGCTGATCGCGCAGTACGACGCGCGTGTGGCGGAGGTGTCCGAGGCGTACGCGGATGTTCTCGCGTCTCAGACATTCGCACCCGTCAACATGCACTCGGACGGCAGCGACACGCGCCCGAACCGACTGCTGTCGACCGTGCTGCGTGATCTCGGCGCGACACCGTCCGCCGCGTTCGCCGAGGCGATTCAGAGCGGCGAAGGCGTCGAATTCTCGCCGGAGCAGCTCGTGTCGACGTGGAGCGACGCCACGGCGGTCGTGGCGTTGGTCAACGATGCCGCGTACTGGGACGAACTGCAGACCGACTCGTTGTGGACGCAGCTCCCCGCGGTCGTCGGCGGCCATGTCGTGCGCTCGGACAAGCAGACCCACGAGGGCGCCGCGCTGACCGCGTTGCACAGCCTCGATGTCGTCGAGTCCCTGCTCGCCACCTTCTGAGCGCAGAGTCCTGGACGTTCTGTCGGGCGGCACGGCCCGCGCCGCGCTCCTCGTGGGCGCGGCAGCGGTCGTGATCGTCGTGTGCCTCACCCTCGGCCTGACGGTGGGCTCGAGAGACCTCGCCCCGGCGGCGGTGTGGCAGGCGCTGCTCGGGGGCGCCGACGCCGAAGCCCGGGCGATCGTGCAGGATCAGCGTCTGCCGCGCACGCTGATCGGGATCGTCGGGGGCGCCGCTCTGGCGGTCGCGGGTGTCGTCATCCAGGGCCACACCCGCAATCCGCTCGCCGATCCCGGTCTGCTCGGGATCACCGCCGGCAGCTCCCTCGCCGTCGTCGCGGGCATCGCCCTCGCCGGACTCACCACACCGACCGGTTACCTCGGCGCAGCCTTCGGTGGCGCTGCTCTGGGCACCGTCGTGGTCGTCGTCATCGGACTCGCGGCGAGCCGCCGCAGAGACGCGTCCCCCGCCTCGCTGGTGCTCGCGGGAACGGCCGTCTCGGCGCTGCTCGGTGCGATCACCGGAATCGTTCTGCTCCTCGACTCCGCCACGCTCGACCTTTTCCGGTTCTGGACGGTGGGCTCCCTGAGCGCGGGACGAGGCCTCGACGTGCTCGCGGCCGCGCTCGTGCCCCTCGCGGTCGGCGGCCTCCTCGCCGGCGCTCACGCGCGTGCGCTCGATGTGCTCGCGCTCGGCGACGACATCGCGGCGGCACTGGGACGCCGCCTCCTTCCGACGCGGCTCCTCGGTTTCGCCGCCGTGACCCTGCTCGTCGGCGGGGCGACCGTCGCCATCGGCGCGCTCGGATTCGTCGGACTCGTCGCCCCGCATCTCGCGCGACGCCTGGTCGGTGTGACGCACACGCTGCTCCTGCCCGTCAGCGCGATGCTCGGTGCACTGCTCGTCGTCGTCGCCGACGTGGTCGGTCGTGTCATCGTCCACCCCGCAGAACTCCCGGTGGGTGTCGTGGTCGCCGTCATCGGCGCTCCGGCCCTTCTCGTCATCATCGTCCGCACGCGAAGGGCGTACTCGTGAGCTCCTCCACGATCGTGCGAATCGGCCCCTTCTCTCAACAGATCCACCGGCGAACCGTCGTGGTCTGCGCCCTCTTCTTCGCCGGTGCGGTTCTTCTGGCCGGTGCCGGGCTGGCCCTCGGCGACTACACGCTCTCGCCCGGGGGCGTCATCGCCGCCCTCCGAGGAGAGGGGAGCGCCCGTGATCACCTCGTCGTCAACGTCATCCGTCTTCCCCGCATCGTGCTCGGCGTCGTCGTGGGCGTGTGCCTCGCCGTCGCCGGGGCGGTCGTGCAGACCACGGCGCGCAACTCTCTGGCGAGCCCTGATCTGCTCGGTGTCTCCGCGGGCGCGGGTGCCGGCGCGGTCGCCGCGATCGTGCTCGGCGGCACGAACGCCGCCGGAGTCGCGGCGCTGGATGTCATCGGAACCCCGATCGCCGCGCTCATCGGCGGAACCCTCGCCGCCGCTCTCGTCGGCCTCCTCCTCGGTTTCACGGGCACCACGGGGCTGTCCCCTCTGCTCGCCGGTGTCGGCGTCTCCGCGCTGTTCGGCGGACTGACGAGCTGGATGCTCACCGCAGCGAGCATCGACGACGCCGCCCGCGCGAACGCGTGGCTCGCAGGCTCGCTCGGCGGCCGCGGGTGGGCGGAGGTCGCCGCCGTCACCGTCGCCGCCGTCGCCGCCCTGGTGCCCCTCGTCGTCCTCTCCTCGCGGCTCCCCGCGCTGGAGCTCGGGTCCTCCCTCGCCACCTCGCTCGGTTATCGCGTCCCGGCGTCGGTGGCGATGCTTCTCCTGCTGGCGGTGGTCCTGACATCCGTCCCCGTGGCCGCCGCGGGACCGATCGGCTTCATCGCCCTGGTCGCGCCCCATCTCGCCCGCCTCGCGTGCCGCACACCGCGACCGCCCTTGGTGGCGAGCGCAGTGGCGGGAGCCGCGCTCCTGCTTGCGAGCGACCTCGTCGCACGACTCGCGCTCGCCCCGCTCCTTCTTCCCACGGGTGCGGTCACCGCCGTCGTCGGCGCCCCGTTCCTCATCTGGCTGCTCGTTCGCTCGAGGAGAGATCTCACGCAATGACCACCGTCTTCACCGTTCGCGATCTCGTCCTCACCTTCGGGGACCGTCCGGTACTCAACGGCATCGACCTGGAGATCCCCGCCGGTCAGGTGACGGCCATCATCGGCCCGAACGGATGCGGAAAATCGACCCTCCTGCGCAGTCTCAGCCGGCTCGGGCCGGCGGTCGAGGGGGAGGTGCTGCTGGAGGACACGCCGATCGCCCAGATCCCGCATCGCGTCTTCGCGCGCCATGTTGCCCTTCTGCCGCAGGCCCCCATCGCGCCCGAGCAGTTGACCGTCATCGATCTCGTCTCGCGGGGGCGCGACCCGCACCGGCGCTGGTACGACCAGTGGTCACGCGTCGACGAAGACCTCGTGCTCGATGCGCTCGAGCGCACCGGCCTGCGCGACCTGGCGAATCACCCCCTTCAGACCCTCTCCGGCGGGCAGAGGCAACGCGCGTGGATCGCGCTCGCGCTGGCCCAGCGCACCCCCGTCCTCCTGCTCGACGAGCCCACCACCTACCTCGACATCGCGCACCAGCTCGAAGTGCTCGACACCGTTCGACGCCTGCACAGCGAGGGTGTGACGGTGGTCATGGTGCTCCACGACCTGAGCCTGGCCGCCCGCTACGCCGACCACATCGTCGCCATGCGAGACGGTCGGGTCGTCGCGACCGGAGCGGTGGAGAACGTCATCAACCGGGACGTCGTGCGCCGGGTCTTCGACGTCGAGTGCACGATCCTGGCGGATCCGAACACCGGGCGCCCCGTGGTCGTGCCGCACTCGGCCGTGTGACGACCGCCGTCCGTCGGACGCGGCGAGTGAGGGAACTCCCACCGCGCGACGATCGTCGCCTCCCCGCAACTCCGCGGATCCACGTGGCGAACACCCCGGTGCCCCGCGCCTGAGCGGGGTTCCGCGCGCCCGGTCGATCGCCTCCGCAGCTCGCCGGTGGGCGGGTCGACCTCGCGGGCGCGCTCGGCGGGTCGAGATTCCCCGGCGCCTCCGCGATTCGCGCCAGGTCAGTTCATCGCGCGGTCGTCGGGCTGACCTTGTGCGAGTCGCCGAGCGCGCAGCTCCGCGCGCCCGGCAGCGGATGCCGGGAACCTTGCGTTGCGCGTAGCCTCGGGGATTCGCGCAACTTCACCCACCACCCGGGACT
>JAKOMY010000195.1 GCA_022702225.1 Microbacteriaceae bacterium
CCCTGGCGCGACAACTGGATGGCGTCCGAGTTCTGCGGCGAGAGGACGCTGCGACGCGGGTCGAAGCTCCAGCGCGCGTCGTGGTCGATGCCGTTGGCGGTGAACTCCAGCTTCACGGACCAGCCCGAGCTCTCTTTCCAGCTCGTCCAACGCTCCGCGGACGCACCGGCCTCGGCGAGCTTGGCACGCACGGCCGCCCCGAAGGTGATGGGGGAGTCGTGCTCGAGCGTGCCGCCCAGCAGCACCGGCACGGCGAGGGCTTGAGCCACGACGTGCTCGCGCTCGGCGAGGACGGGACCCTCGAAGCGTTCCACGTCTTCGACGCGGGCGTTCAGAAGCGTCGCCACCTCACGAGCCGACATGCCGGCGCGAATGTGCGCCTGGATTTCTCGGGGGCTCGGGCGCGGGGCACGGTCGTCGTCCTCACGGTCCCGACGCGCACGGCGCGCTTCAGCGCGCAGCACCTCATCGAGCGCGAGGGCGAAGCGTTCGCCCGCCTGCGTCGCCACGACGAGGACGTCATCTTCGGTTCCGATGACTTTGAGCTGTTCCATACGAAACACCCCTCCGATCTGCGGTCAGCGTTCATGCTGTCACGCGTGCCGCCCGCAACCGGGAATATCGCGGGCGCGCCGCGAGTTTCCCGTCAGGCCTGACACGCTCGCCCCTCTCGGAGCATTTGCTTATCGAGGACGGGTCATGCAAACTATGGCCGCCCGATCGGGCACCCGATGGGGCATAGCACCACGAAATCCGGAAGTAGAGACCTGCACGCATGGCAACCGATTACGACGCACCGCGCAAGACCGAGGACGACAGCGAGTCGATCGAGGCCCTCAAAGAGCGCGTGCCCGACAAGGCGTCGGGGTCGATCGACAACGAGGATGCCGATAACCCCTCGGGCTTCGAACTGCCCGGCGCCGACCTCTCCGACATCGAGCTCGATGTCGTCGTGCTTCCCGCTCAGGAAGACGAGTTCACCTGCATGAACTGCTTCCTCGTGAAGCACCGTTCCCAGATCGCCGAAGAGAGCGGCCCCGGCTTCATCTGCCTGGAGTGCGCAGCCTGACCTGAGCACGCTGGATCGCCGCGACCAGGCGATCCGGCGTGCGGGTGGACACCACCCACGACGGGGTCGGGTCGTCGGGATCGGTCACGGGAACCGTGACGATGCCGTCGATACCGCCGCGGATCACGTGCCAGGCCCGGTGGTCGAGACCACTCCCACGGGCGGTACGAGCCTCTTCGGCGACGACGCCGACGGGCGCACCCAGGAGGTCGACCGGGATGTGCGCGCGTCCCGCCCGCAGTTCGCCGTCACGGATCTCGATCACGGGGGCGATCGCCAGCAGACCCGACACGATCCCCACGGACACCACGAGCCCGATGAACAGAGCCAGGGTCGTGTCGAGCGGCGAGAAGACGACCGCCGCCATCGGACCGCACACGGCTGCGGCGACCAGCGCCCACAGCGACGGGCTGAGACGCTCTCGATACTCGGCTGCGGTGCGGATGCCGCACCCCCTCTTCTGCATTACCCTCGTGGGGTGACCGAAACGGTGGACGTCCTCATTGTCGCATCCGAGCCTCCGGTCTTCGCCCACCCCGGCGACGCCGGAGCCGACCTGACCGCCGCCGAGGCGGTTCGACTGGAACCCGGGCGCCGCGCCCTCGTCTCGACGGGGGTGCGCATCGCGCTTCCCGAGGGGTATGCCGCGTTCGTCGTGCCGCGCAGCGGCCTGGCCGCCAAGCACGGCATCACGATCGTGAACGCGCCGGGGACGATCGACGCCGGTTATCGCGGCGAGATCAAGGTCGCCCTTTTGAACACCGACCTCGACGAGGCCTATGACATCGCGGTCGGAGACCGCATCGCCCAGCTCATCGTGATGCCCGTCCCGACCGTGCGCTTCGTCCCCGTCGACGAACTGCCCGACAGCGTGCGCGGTCAAGGCGGCTTCGGATCGAGCGGATACCAGACTCTGCAAGGGAGCACCCGATGACCGACGACGAGTCGCAGACCACGCCCGAGACCACCGAAGACGATCAGTCCAGCGCCGAGGCGGTGCCGGCGACCAAGAGCGCCCCGGTCGACCGCGAGAGCGCGGGCCCGTTCGACGAGGCCGAGGCCAACCCCGTGCGCCCCTACATCGACCTGGGCGGGATCAAGATCCTGCCGCGCGAGGGCCTGAACCTCCGCCTCGAGGTCGAGGAGCAGACCAAGCGCATCGTGGCCGTCGGCCTCGACTACGCCGACTCGACCCTGCAGGTGCAGCCGTTCGCCGCTCCGCGCTCGAGCGGCCTGTGGGAAGAGACGCGCGACCAGATCCGCCAGCAGGTCAAGCAGCAGGGCGGCCGCGTCGAAGAGCGCGAGGGCCCCCTCGGTCCGGAGCTCCTCGCAGAGGTCCCCGTCGCCGCGGCGGACGGCGCGAGCAAGCGTCTCGCCCGGTTCGTGGGCGTCGACGGACCCCGCTGGTTCCTGCGCGGCGTCGTCGGGGGAGCGGCCACCAGTGACGTCGAGGCGGCCGCCGCTGTCGAAGACCTCTTCCGTTCGATCGTCGTGGTCCGCGGATCCTCGCCGATGCCGCCGCGCGATCTCATCCCGCTCCGGATGCCGTCGAGCCCCGGAACGGCATGAGCGACGATTCCGCCCGCCCGGCGCGAGAAGACGACCGCGTCCCCCTCGACCCGCCCTCCGCGGCGGAGAGCGTGAGTGCGGCTCTCGGTAACGCCGCGCGTCGCGCAGGCCTCGACCCGGCCAAGCACAGCTCGACCGGCGCCGCCGTGTGGTCGGCGATGGGCGGGGTGCGCGGCATCCTGGAATCCGTCCTGCCCTCGCTCGCGTTCGTCGTGCTGTTCACGATCACGATCGACCCCGAGACGCGCCAGGGAAACCTGTGGTTGAGCCTGGGCGTCTCGGTCGGGCTGGCGGTCGTCTTCACGCTCGCGAGACTCATCGCCAAGTCACCGCCGAGCGCCGCGATCGGCGGGCTGCTCGCGACGGCGGGAGCAGCCGTGCTGTCGCTGGTGACCGGGCGCGGTCAAGACAACTTCGTGCCGGGGTTCTTCACCAACGGCGCATACGGGACGGCGTTCCTGGTGTCGGCGCTCATCGGCTGGCCGCTGATCGGCCTGGTGGCGGGCTACCTGCTCGGCGAAGGTACCCGCTGGCGCGCCGATCGCCGCAAGCGCCGCGCCTACACGTGGCTCTCGATCGCGTGGGCGGCCCTGTTCGCCGCGCGTCTCGCGGTGCAGCTGCCGCTGTACTTCGCGGGAGACGTGACGGCGCTGGGGACGCTCAAGATCGTCATGGGCCTGCCGTTGTTCGCGCCGATGCTGGCGGTGACGTGGCTCGTCGTGCGCGCCCTCCACCCTCGTCGAGAGTCCTGATATTATCTTGACATCAAGATAAATCCGCTTCCTCGGGCGGTTAGGTCGACCTTCCTGGAATCGACCTCTCCCCGCGGGGAAGATGGAGAAATGCGGGCCGACGCCTGCGCATTCGCCGACGAAGGAGACGATCGTGTCCACGGTTGACAGCTTCGGTGCCAAGAGCACCCTGACGGTCGGCAGCACCGACTACGAGATCTTCCGCATCGACACGGTCGCCGGTCACGAGAAGCTCCCGTTCAGCCTCAAGGTGCTGCTCGAGAACCTTCTGCGTACCGAGGACGGCGCCAACGTCACCAAGGAGCAGATCGAGGCGCTCGGCTCGTGGGACCCCACGGCCGAGCCCGACACCGAGATCCAGTTCACCCCGGCGCGCGTGGTCATGCAGGACTTCACCGGTGTGCCCTGCATCGTCGACCTCGCCACCATGCGCGAGGCCGTCACCGCCCTCGGCGGCGACCCGAACAAGATCAATCCGCTCTCGCCCGCCGAGATGGTCATCGACCACTCGGTCATCGCCGACCTGTTCGGTAGCGAGAACGCCCTCGAGCGCAACGTCGAGATCGAGTACGAGCGCAACGGCGAGCGGTACCAGTTCCTTCGCTGGGGCCAGTCGGCCTTCGACGACTTCAAGGTCGTCCCCCCGGGAACCGGCATCGTGCACCAGGTCAACATCGAGCACCTCGCCAAGGTCATCTACGACCGCTCCGTCGACGGCGTGCTGCGTGCGTACCCCGACACCTGTGTCGGCACCGACTCGCACACCACCATGGTCAACGGCCTGGGCGTTCTCGGTTGGGGCGTCGGCGGCATCGAAGCCGAGGCGGCCATGCTCGGCCAGCCCGTGTCGATGCTCATCCCGCGCGTCGTCGGCTTCAAGCTCAGCGGTGAGATCCCCGCGGGCGTGACCGCGACCGACGTCGTGCTCACGATCACCGACATGCTGCGCAAGCACGGCGTCGTCGGAAAGTTCGTGGAGTTCTACGGCGAGGGTGTGGCCTCGGTTCCGCTCGCCAACCGCGCCACCATCGGAAACATGAGCCCCGAGTTCGGCTCCACCGCCGCGATGTTCCCCATCGACGACGTCACGCTCGAGTACCTGCGTCTGACCGGTCGCGACGAGCAGACCGTCGCCCTGGTCGAGGCGTACGCCAAAGAGCAGAAGCTCTGGCACGACGCCGACCGCGAGCTGGCCTTCAGCGAGTACATGGAGCTCGACCTGTCGACGGTCGTCCCCTCGATCGCCGGCCCCAAGCGCCCGCAGGACCGCATCCTCCTCTCCGAGGCGAAGTCGCAGTTCGAGAAGGACATCCTCAACTACGCCGGCGGCGCGACCTCGGACTCCGTCGTCGACCTCGAGGTCGACGGCACGTTCCCGGCCTCGGACCCCGGTTCGGTCCCCGGCCAAGAGCACGAGCACGTCACCGAGACCGAGGTGCTCGTCTCGTCGGGTCACCCCGCGAACGCCTCCAACCCGGTGCGCGTCACCACGCCGGAGGGCCAGTCGTACCTGCTCGACAATGGCGCGGTCACTCTGGCAGCCATCACCTCGTGCACGAACACCTCGAACCCCTCGGTCATGATCGCGGCCGGCCTCCTCGCCAAGAACGCCGTTGACAAGGGCCTCAAGCGCAAGCCCTGGGTCAAGACCACGCTCGGCCCGGGCTCGAAGGTCGTCACCGACTACTACGAGAAGTCCGGTCTCGACAAGGCACTCGAGGGCCTCGACTTCTACACCGTCGGCTACGGCTGCACGATCTGCATCGGCAACTCGGGTCCGCTCATCGAAGAGGTCTCCGAGGCCATCAACGAGAACGACCTCGCCGTCACGGCCGTCCTCTCGGGCAACCGCAACTTCGAGGGTCGCATCAGCCCCGATGTGAAGATGAACTACCTGGCCTCGCCGCCGCTGGTGGTCGCCTACGCCCTCGCCGGCTCGATGAACTTCGACTTCGAGACCGACGCCCTCGGCAAGGACCAGAACGGCGAAGACGTCTTCCTCAAGGACATCTGGCCCGCCCCCGACCAGGTGCAGACGATCATCGACGCATCGATCTCGCGCGAGCAGTTCATCCAGCAGTACGCCACCGTGTTCGAGGGCGACGAGCGTTGGAAGAACCTGCCCACCCCGACCGGCCCGGTCTTCGAGTGGGATGCCGACTCGACCTACGTGCGCAAGGCCCCCTACTTCGACGGCATGACCATGCAGCCGGATGCCGTGCGCGACATCACCGGTGCGCGCGTGATGGCGACGCTCGGCGACTCGGTCACCACCGACCACATCAGCCCGGCCGGAAACATCAAGGCGGGCACCCCCGCTGCGCAGTACCTCATGGAGCACGGCGTCGCGCAGAAGGAC
Source organism: Microbacteriaceae bacterium (assembly GCA_022702225.1). Taxonomy (GTDB): domain Bacteria; phylum Actinomycetota; class Actinomycetes; order Actinomycetales; family Microbacteriaceae; genus Microbacterium. The sequence continues at coordinate 5,750 of JAKOMY010000195.1, forward strand.
TTCAACTCGTACGGCTCGCGCCGTGGCAACCACGAAGTCATGATCCGCGGTACCTTCGCCAACATCCGCCTGAAGAACGAGCTCACCGCGGCCGTCAACGACGGCACGGTGGTCGAGGGTGGTTACACCCGCGACTTCACCCAGGAGGGCGGCCCGAAGTCGTACATCTTCGACGCGAGCCAGAACTACCAGCAGCAGGGCACCCCGCTGGTGATCTTCGGCGGCAAGGAGTACGGCTCCGGCTCGTCGCGTGACTGGGCGGCCAAGGGCACGAACCTGCTGGGCGTCAAGGCCGTCATCACCGAGAGCTTCGAGCGCATCCACCGCTCGAACCTCATCGGCATGGGCGTCGTTCCGCTGCAGTTCCCGGCCGGCGAGAGCTGGAAGTCGCTGGGCCTCGACGGCACCGAGATCGTCTCGATCGAGGGCCTCGAGCAGCTCAACGAGGGTGTGACGCCGAAGACGGTCAAGGTCACCGCCGAGCCGAGCGAGTTCTCGCCCGAGGGCAAGCAGACCGTGACGTTCGACGCCGTGGTCCGCATCGACACCCCCGGTGAGGCCGACTACTACCGCAACGGCGGAATCCTGCAGTACGTGCTGCGTTCGCTGGTCTGACCCGCAGGCGAAGTGCCCCGGAAGCCTCGCGCTTTCGGGGCACTTCGCTTTCCGCAGAGACCACGTGGACGCGATCCGCGCAAGCCGTTGCCGGGCCCGTTCACCCCTCGGAGACTAGAATCGACCCGTACGCGCGGACCCCGCGCGCATCGCACGAGAGGAGTCTTATGGCTCTCCTACCCGGCATTCACGGTCCCCGTGACCTCGACGGGCTGACCCCCGACCAGCTACGACAGCTGGCCGCAGAAGTCCGCTCCTTCCTCGTCGAGAACGTCTCCCGCACGGGCGGACACCTCGGACCGAACCTCGGCGTCGTCGAACTGACGATCGCTCTGCACAAGGTGTTCGACTCCCCGTCCGACCCGATCATCTTCGACACCGGCCACCAGTCCTACGTGCACAAGATGCTCACCGGGCGTCAGGACTTCACGGCCCTGCGTTCGCGCGGCGGCCTCGCGGGCTACCCGCAGCGCTCCGAGAGCGCTCACGACGTCGTCGAGTCGTCGCACGCCTCGAGCTCCCTCAGCTGGGCGGACGGCGTCTCGCGCGCCTTCAGTCGCACCGGTCGCCGCGACCGCCACGTCGTGGCCGTCGTCGGCGACGGCGCACTGACGGGCGGAATGACCTGGGAAGCGCTCAACAACATCAGCGACGACAACGAGCGCAACCTCGTCATCGTCGTGAACGACAACGGTCGGTCCTACGCGCCGACCATCGGTGGCATGGCGCGCTACCTCAACCGGGTGCGCACGAACGACGCCTACCGCACGCTGCATCGAGGGTCCGACACGCTCTTCCGGCGCCTCGGCCCGGCTGCCCGCGCCGTCTATCGCGGCGTGCGCGGCGGCACCCACGGCTTCCTGTCGCGTTTCACCAACAACGAGGCGCTGTACAGCAACCTCGACATCAAATACCTCGGCCCCATCGACGGACACGACTTCGAGTCGCTCATCGAGACGCTCGAGCTCGCCAAGTCGTACGGTGCGCCCGTCATCGTCCACGCCATCACCGACAAGGGCAGCGGCTACGCGCCGGCGATGAGCGACGAGGCCGACCAGTTCCACGCCGTCGGCAAGATCGACCCCCTCACGGGTGAGGCTCTCGGCGCGGCCGGCGGTCTCCAGTGGACCGACGTATTCGCCGAAGAAATGGTGAAGGTCGGAGCCGAGCGCGACGACGTCATCGCCATGACCGCCGCGATGCTGCGCCCGACCGGGCTGCAGAAGTTCGCCGAGCGCTTCCCCGAGCGGGTGTACGACGTGGGCATCGCGGAGCAGCACGCCGTGGCATCCGCCGCCGGTCTCGCCTTCGGCGGTCTGCACCCGGTCGTCGCGATCTACGCGACATTCATGAATCGCGCGTTCGACCAGGTCATGATGGACGTCGCCCTGCACAAGGCAGGCGTCACCTTCGTGCTCGACCGCGCCGGGGTCACCGGTCCCGACGGCCCGAGCCATCACGGCATCTGGGATCTCGCGATGCTGCAGCTCGTTCCCGGCATCCGGATCGCGGCTCCGCGCGATGCCGCGCGGCTTCGCGAGGAGTTCCGCGAGGCCACGGCGATCGAGGATGCCCCCACGGTCGTGCGCTACCCCAAGGGCAAGGTCAACGACGACGTCGAGGCCATCGAACGCCTGCACGACGGCGTCGACGTCCTGAGCCGCGGCACGAGCGAAGACGTGCTGCTCGTCGGCATCGGTCCGATGGTGCACCTCGCCCTCGAGGTCGCGGAGCGCCTCAAGGCGCAGGGAATCGGGGCGACGGTGATCGACCCGCGCTGGGCGATCCCCGTGCAGCCCTCCGTCATCGAGCTCGCCCGCGCGCACCGCCTGGTGATCACGATCGAAGACGGCATCCGCGTCGGCGGTGTCGGCACGCGCGTGCGCCAGGTGCTGCGCGAAGCCGGGGTCGACACGGCCGTCGACGAGCTCGGGATCCCCGACGAGTTCATCGATCACGCCACGCGCGAGCAGATCCTCGAGGATGCCGGCCTCACCGCCGCCAAGATCGCCCACGATGTCGTGGCCCAGGTGCTCGGCACACGGATCCCCATGGCGCGGCAGACGCCGACCGGCTCGATCCCCACGATCGAGGCATGGGAGAACTCGCGCCCCTGAGGCGATAGCACCATCGGGACCGGGCCGGGATGCCGTTATCCCGGCCCGGTCTTGCATCTCCGGCGTCCGTCCGACGGTCGCCAGAACAGGAGAGTGCATCGAGAACAGGACGGAACCGCCCGATTCGGCCTGTTCTCGTCGCACAGCCTGTTCTCGTGACGCGCCCCACCCTGCGTCACGAGAACACGAACGACGGCGGCGCCGCCCCCGAAGGGACGGCGCCGCTGTCGTGTCCGGGGCTCAGGCTCCGATGCCCCGAATCGGCGGGTGATGGAACGTGTCGCCGAAGGCACGCTCCGACGCCCCCTCACGGTCGAGGTACGGCGAGGCACCGCCATCGATGAACGGCCAACCGGCGCCGAGGATCAGGCACAGGTCGATGTCCTGCACCTCGGGGACCACACCCTCGTCGAGCATGATCCCGATCTCCTGAGCGAGGCCGTCCTGCACGCGGGCGAGGATCGTCTCGGGCGCGACCGGCGCCTTCCCGGTGACGAGCACCTTCTGCGCGGCCTTGGTCCAGCCGGTCA
>JAKOMY010000233.1 GCA_022702225.1 Microbacteriaceae bacterium
CTGTACAGCGGCTCGTCGAACCCGATCTCGGTCACGGCGCCGTCGGCGTACGACAGCATGCCCAGGCGTGCGAGGCCGTCGCGCCGGTAGCCGACCACGCCCCAGTCGCGGAAGGTGTCGACGCCCAGCAGACGGTGGCCGGTGCGGTGCGCGATCACCGTCTCGCGCGGACCCTGAGGATCGGATGCCGAGACCCGCACGAGCTCGAAATCGAGAGCGCCGTCGTTGTGCAGGATGTACAGCACGTCCTCACCGTCGACCACGGCGTGCGAGGAGGAGTACTCGACGCCCTCGCGGCGCGGCCACACCACGCGGGGTTCGCCGCGGAGGTCATCGGCATCGAGGATCCACTCCTCGCTCGTGATCGACGAGCCCATCTCGATCACGAGGAAGCGGTCGCTGCGGGTGAAGTCGGCGCCGATCCAGTACCGGTCGTCGGGCTCGTGGAAGAGCTTCGCGTCGTCGCTGACGGGCGTCCCGATCTCGTGCAGCCACACGGTGTCGGGCCGCCAGGCGTCGTCGACGGTGGTGTAGACGATGAAGCGCCCGTCGGGCGAGAACGTCGCACCCGAGAAGGTGCCGGGGATCTCGTCGGCGAGCGTCTCGCCGGTGGTGAGGTCGCGCACGCGAACGGTGTAGCGCTCGTCGCCCGCGACGTCGATGCCGTAGAGCATGCGCGTGCCGTCGTTCGAGACCTCGAAGCTGCCGAGCGAGAAGAACTCGGTGCCCTCGGCCTCGACGTTGCCGTCGAACAGCACCTGCTCGCCGGGGACGGGGGAGTCGGGCGAGAGGGTAGGCGGCGTCCAGTCGTCGGGGGAGTCGAGGGGGGCGCGGCATTGGATGCCGTACTGGGCCCCGGCGACCGTGCGGCCGTAGTACCACCAATCGCCCCGGCGCGCGGGCACCGACAGGTCGGTCTCGAGCGTGCGGCCCTTGATCTCACCGAAGACCGTGTCGCGAAGGGGGGCGAGGTGCGCGGTGCGCTCACCCGTGTAGGCGTTCTCGGCCTCGAGGTGCGCGAGAACCTCGGCATCGTCCTTGGCGCGCAACCACTCGTAGGGATCGTCGAACGTGTCGCCGTGGTGGGTTCGCGCGACAGGGCGGCGGTCGGCGACGGGCGGGGTGAGCTTCGGGTCGAGATCGGTCACCGTCCCACGCTAGTGCGCCCGTGCGTGATCGGTCCGCGAGAATGCTCAGGATGCCGGCGCCTCGACGCTGCGCAAGTTTGACCGTCGCGGTCCTCGGTGAAAGGATGTCGAGGCGACCCCGGTGAACGGGTGTCGAACTCCAGGTGAACTCTTCGTTCGTCGCGCCGATCCCGTCGGCATCCCCTCTTCCTTCTCACGGAAAGCGAACGGTGGAGAGCGCAGCCCTCATCATCGTGCTGGTCATCGCGCTGGCACTGTTCTTCGATTTCACCAACGGATTCCACGACACCGCGAACGCGATGGCCACCCCCATCGCCACCGGTGCGCTGAAGCCGAAGGTCGCCGTCCTGCTGGCCGCCAGCCTCAACCTGGTGGGCGCGTTCCTGTCGACCGAGGTCGCCAAGACCATCTCGGGCGGGATGATCCGCGAGGACCAGCTGAGTCCCGACATCTTCCCGCCGATCATCTTCGCCGGCCTCATCGGCGCGATCACGTGGAACATGCTCACGTGGCTTCTGGGACTTCCCTCGAGCTCGTCGCACGCTCTGTTCGGCGGCCTGATCGGCGCGACGCTCGTGGGCGTGGGTGCCTCGGCGATCGACACCGGCGTGGTGTTGAGCAAGGTCATCCTGCCGGCGCTCATCGCGCCTCTCACGGCCGGGATCATCGCCTTCGCCGTGACCAAGATCGCGTACGGCATCACCCGCCGTTACGACATGAAGGCCGATGGTCGCGACGGCTTCCGCTGGGGCCAGATCTTCACCTCGTCGCTGGTCGCCCTGGCGCACGGCACGAACGACGCCCAGAAGACGATGGGTGTCATCACGCTCGCCCTCATCACGGTGGGCTGGCAGTCGACGTCGAACCCCGACCCGCAGCTCTGGGTCGTCTTCGCGTGCGCGCTGACGATCGCCCTCGGGACCTACATGGGCGGCTGGCGCATCATCCGCACGCTCGGCAAGGGCCTCACCGACGTGAAGCCCGCCCAGGGGTTCTCGGCCGAGACCTCCACGGCGGCCACGATCCTGGCATCCAGCGCCCTCGGCTTCGCCCTGTCGACGACGCAGGTCGCCTCGGGCTCGGTCATCGGCTCGGGCCTCGGCCGCCGCGGCTCGACCGTGCGCTGGAACACCGTGGGCCGCATCATGATCGGCTGGGTCCTCACCCTGCCCGCCGCCGGTGCGGTGGGAGCTGCCGCGGCTTTGATCGTCGTGTGGCTGGGCGGCTGGGGGGTCGCCGTCGACGCCGTCATCGCCGTCGTCATCATCATGGGGCTGTTCCTTCGCTCGCGGCGCGACTCGGTCACCTCGGCCAACGCGATGAGCGAGGTCGCCGACTCGGGGGCCGCGGTCAACGTGCCCCGCAAGCCCGGACCCACGCGTCGTCAGCGCCGTCTCGAGCGCGACAAGGTCGGGAGAGACGCCTGATGCTGATCAACTGGGAAGCCTTCCTCCACGTCTTCGTCGCCGCGATCGTCGGCGCCTCGATCGTCGTGACGTTCTACTCGCTCGGCCTGCGCCTGCTCGTGCGCGGTGGCCGCCCGCCGCTGGTGTCCCCGGCGGAGTTCACGGATGCCATCACGGTGCTCACCGACAAGCAGAAGCGCCGCGCCGAGAAGGCGGTGGCCAAAGCGGCCAAGAAGAACCCGCTGAGCGACGCGCAGAAGCGCGTGTCGTTGATCGGCGCGTACCTCTGCTTCGCGGTGTGCGCGGCAGCCGTGCTCGGTGCTCTGCTGCTGATCCTCTTGCGTCACTGAGACCTCGGACGCGATGTCGGAGCCCCCTCGTAGGCTGAAGACATGGCATCCGTGCAGTTCGGTCAACACGCGCCCGCGGCGCGCGTGATCCTCCACCTCAGCGACACACACCTGCTGGGTGGCGATCGTCTGCTCGGCGACCGATACGACACCGCGCTGCATCTTCGCCGCACGCTCGAGGCCGCCGAGGCGACCGGGGTGCGGCCGGATGCGGTGGTCTTCACGGGCGACCTCACCGACCTCGGCGAGCCCGAGGCCTATCGTGCGCTGCGCGACGCGGTCGAGCCGTGGGCCTCGCGCCTGGGCGCACCGGTGGTGTGGGTCGCCGGGAACCACGACGAGCGCCCCGCCCTTCGTGAGGGGCTCCTCGACGCCGAGCCGACGCAGCAACCCGTGACGGGGGTCTGGGATCTCGACGGCCTGCGGCTCATCGCGCTCGACTCGAGCGTCCCCGGCTGGCACCACGGCGATCTCGACGCCGCGCAACTCGACTGGCTGCGCGCCGAACTCGCCGAGCCGGCTCCGCTGGGCACGATCCTGGCGCTCCACCACCCGCCGCTGCCCACGCACATCCCCTTCTTCGACATCCTCGAGCTGCGGGACCAGCCGGGCCTCGCCGCGGCCATCGCCGGGAGCGACGTGCGGGCGATCCTGGCGGGGCACCTGCACTACTCGACCTCGGGCACCTTCGCCGGCGTTCCCGTGAGCGTCGCCTCGGCCTCCTGCTACACGATGGATCTCGCGCGCCCCGCGGACGCGGTCAACGGCATGGATGCCGGGCGATCGTTCCACCTCGTGCACGTCTGGGACGACACGATCACCCACGCCGTCGTCCCCGTGGTCGACGTCGAGGCGTCGGGATTGTTCACCCCGGAGTGGACGGCGCGCATGGCGGCGCTCAGCCCCGACGAGCGTCTCGAGGCGTTCTCGCGAAAACGGTCCTGAGCGGCAGAGCCCGGCCCCGCGTCCGCCTGCCCGGTCTGAGGCCCGGCCGGGCGCGCGCGGCGGCAATAGACACTACGGAGCGCGCAGATCCGTCGACCGGCCGCCGTGTCCACTGGCCCGGGTAGCGGTGCTCGTTAGGCTCGTGGCATCCCCTCTTCACCATGACACCCACGAGGACTCCCACATGGCTTTGGACGCAATGACGCGCACCCGTACCGAGACCGACTCCCTCGGATCCCTCGAGATCCCCGCCGACGCGTATTGGGGGATCCACACGGCTCGAGCGCTCGAGAACTTCCCGATCGCCAAGCGTCCCATCTCGGTCTATCCCGACCTCGTGCGCGCCCTCGCGATGGTCAAACAGGCGTCGGCGCGCGCCAACCGCGAGATCGGCGTGCTCGATCACGACAAGGCCGACCTCATCGACCGTGCCGCTCAGCGCGTGATCGACGGTGAGTTCCACGACGAGTTCACCGTCGGCGTCATCCAGGGCGGGGCCGGCACCTCGACCAACATGAACGCCAACGAGGTGATCACCAACATCGCCCTCGAGCTTGCGGGACGTGAGAAGGGCGACTACTCCTTCCTCTCGCCGATCGACGACACGAACCGCAGTCAGTCGACCAATGACGTGTATCCGACGGCGATCAAGATCGGCCTCGCCCTCACGCTTCAGAGCCTGCTCGAGGAGCTCAAGCTCCTGCGGCAGTCGTTCCTGTCGAAGTCCGAGGAGTTCCACGACGTGCTGAAGGTGGGGCGTACGCAGCTGCAGGATGCCGTGCCGATGACGCTCGGACAGGAGTTCCACGGCTTCGCCACGACCCTCGGCGAGGACTACAGCCGCCTCACCGAGAACGCCTACCTGCTCTACGAGATCAACATGGGCGCGACCGCCATCGGCACCGGCATCACCGCCCACGCGGGGTACGGGGGAGCGGTGCTGCGGCACCTGCGCGAGATCACCGGCCTCGACCTCGAGACGGCGACCGACCTCGTCGAGTCCACGAGCGACACGGGCGCCTTCATGTCGTTCTCGTCGTCGCTCAAGCGCAATGCCGTGAAGTTGTCGAAGATCTGCAACGATCTTCGCCTGCTCTCGAGCGGTCCCCAGGCGGGCCTGGGCGAGATCAACCTCCCCGCGCGCCAGGCGGGCTCGAGCATCATGCCCGGCAAGGTCAACCCGGTCATCCCCGAGGTCGTGAACCAGGTCGCCTTCTCGGTGGTCGGCGCCGACATGACGGTGACGATGGCCGTCGAAAGCGGTCAGCTGCAGCTCAACGCCTTCGAGCCGGTCATCGCGCACTCGATCTACCAGTCGATCACCTGGATGCGTCAGGCCATGTGGACCCTTCGCGTCAACTGCGTCGACGGCATCACGGCCAATCGCGAGCGGCTCGGCGCGATGGTCGGCTCCTCCGTCGGCGTCGTGACCGCCCTCACGCCGTTCATCGGCTACGCCGCCGCCGCGGCCCTGGCCAAGACGGCGCTGCTCACGCACCGCAACGTCGCCGACCTGGTCGTCGAGGCCGGGCTGATGACGCGCGACGAGGTGCTCAAGCAGATCTCGCCCGCGCGCCTCTCGGGCCTGCAGGCCGTCACGGCCGCGATTCCGATCGTGCGTGCGGCGGACAGCGTCGTCGAGGGCTGAGCCCCGCGAACAGCGAAGGGCCGGGACGCGTTCGTCCCGGCCCTTCTGTTCGTCCCGACGTCAGTCGAGGATGCGGCAGTGCGTGGTCAGCTCGCCGATGCCGTCGATGCCGACGGTCACGGTCGAACGGTCGCGCAGGAAGATCTGCGGGTCGCGAGAGTAGCCGGCGCCCCCGGGACTACCGGTGGAGATGAGGGTGCCGGGCAGGAGGGTCACCGACTCCGACAGCTTGTTGATGAGGGTCGCCACCGAGCGCACCATCTGGCCGGTGCTGGCATCCTGCACCGTGTGTCCGTCGACGACGGTCCAGATGTGGAGGTCCTGCGGATCGGGGATCTCGTCGGCGGTCACGACGAACGGGCCGGTCGGGGTGAACCCGTCGAACGACTTGCAGCGCGACCACTGCGCCTCGGAGAACTGGATGTTGCGCGCCGTCACGTCGTTGACGACCGTGTACCCCCAGACATGGTCGAGGGCGTCCTCCTCGGCGATGTCACGACCCGGACGGCCGATGATGACGCCGAGCTCCGCCTCGTAGTCGACGGCCTCGCTGAGCGAACGCGGCCACGAGGTGGTCTCGCCGTGGGCGGTGAGGGAGTTCGGCCAGAGGACGAAGACGGTGGGGCCGGCATCGGTCTTGAGCCCGAGCTCTCCCGAGTGGGCCGCGTAGTTGAGCCCGACCGCGAGGATCGAGGGCGGCGCGAGCACCGCGGAGGCGTATCGGATGCCGGAGAGCGGATGCCGCGGAGCGCCGGCCGCGGCGTCGCGAACGCGCCCCAGCAGCTCGTCGCCGCCGGCGATCAGCTGCTCGAGGGTGCTCGGGGCACCGGCGAAGAACTCGTCCACGAACGAGAACTCCTCGCCCTGGACGCTGACGAGACGGGGGGCTTCCGCCCCCTCCTGTGCACGGACGTGGGCGAAACGCATGCCTCCACGCTACCGGCCCGGGCCCGGTGGGGGAGTCCGCAAGCCCCGGATGCCGTGTCCGAGGCCGCCTCTAGGCTGTGCGCATGACCTATCCCTCGCCGCTGTCGCAGCCCGGATCGGCCGATGCGCCCCGCATCTCGACGGCTCCGCAGGCGGCCGTCTCGGCAGCCCCGCCTCGCTCGCGCCGGGGTGGCGTGGCGCTGTGGATCGTGGCGGTGCTCCTGGTGCCGCTGCTCGCGCTGTTGGTCCGCTACTTCACCGGATTCCTCGGCACCGCCGCGTCGTTCATCGGCCTCGTGCTCGCCACGATCCCCTTCGTGATCGTGTGGTTCGCCGTGCGCTACATCGATCGGTGGGAGCCCGAGCCGCGTCGCCTGCTGGTCTTCGCCGTCGCCTGGGGCGCCATCGCCTCGGTCACGCTCGCGCTCGGCGTCGACCTCGTCGTCACGCTGGTCGTCGGTCCGCAGCCGCCGGCATTCAGCAGCGTCATCCAGGCGCCGATCGTCGAAGAGCTCGCGAAGGGCCTGGGCGTGCTGCTCGTCTTCTCTCTCGCTCGCCGCGCGTTCGACGGCCCGGTCGACGGCATCGTCTACGGTGCGCTCATCGGGGCCGGCTTCGCCCTCACCGAGAACGTGCAGTACTTCGCCATCAGCTACCTCGAGGGAGGCCCGGGGCAGGTCGCGAGCACGTTCTTCCTGCGCGCCGTGCTCTCGCCGTTCGCTCACGTGATGTTCACGAGCCTCACCGGGTTCGCCTTCGGGCTGGCCGCGCGCCGGGGGCTGCGCACCGGCGCGGCACTGCGTTACGCGGTCCCCGGAGTCATCGGTGCGATCGTGCTGCACGCCCTGTGGAACGGCTCCGCCACCTTCTTCGACTTCTTCGAGCTGTACGCCGCGCTGCAGGTGCCGCTGTTCGTGTTGTTCATCCTCGGCATCCTGGCCCTCCGCCGCGAGGAGTCGCGATTGACCCGTGCGCGGCTGGGCGAGTACGCCGCGGCGGGATGGTTCACCCCCCAAGAGGTCGACATGCTCGCCACCGCCCCGGGGCGGCGTTCGGCCCTGGCCTGGTCGCGCACGCTGCCCGGAGACCGCTCGACGGTGATGAAGGGCTTCATCGCGGATGCCACGGCTCTCGCCGCCGCGCGGCAGCGCACCCTGTCGGGTCGCGACCCGCACGCCCCGGCCACCGAGCGGTATCTGCTCGAACGGACGACGGCCGCGCGCGCGGCGCTCCTGCGCCCCTGACCCGGCGCTACGGCGAGGTCTTGACACCGTCGAAGGGCAGGGGCACCATCGATGTAGGCCAACTCAGCGCCCGGTAGACACGCAGGCATCGCCGCGGCACCGGGCGCTGAGTCTTTTCTCGGCTCCGTGTCCAGGGGCTTCGCGGGCGCGCTCGCCGTGCTTGGATGGAGACATGACTGATCGCACCAAGCCGGAGTTCGACGCTCCCAGCGGCCCCGCCCCCTCCGACCTCGTCATCCGCGACATCATCGTCGGCGACGGCGACGAGGCCAAGCCCGGCGACACGGTCACCGTGCACTACGCCGGTGTCGAGTACGAGTCGGGTGAAGAGTTCGACTCCTCCTGGGGTCGTGGCGAGAGCATCCAGTTCCCGCTCCGCGGCCTGATCCAGGGTTGGCAGGACGGTATCCCGGGCATGAAGGTCGGCGGACGCCGCGAGCTCGTGATCCCGCCGCACCTGGCGTACGGACCCGCCGGTGGGCACTTCCTGGGCGGCAAGACCCTCATCTTCATCATCGACCTGCTGAAGGTCGGCTGATCGGCCGTTCTTCACGGAACGTTCACGAACCCGAGGGGGCGTCGGCCTCCTCGGGTTCGTTATTTCGCTCGATCGTGGAATACATTCGTATGAATGGGAGTTGACCCCCGGCAGGACGCCGATGCGGCTCCCCAGACCTTTAGGAGTGACATGACTGACACCACCGCCCTCGACATCCCCGGCTACAAAGCGGGCACCTGGGTCCTCGACCCGTCGCACAGCGAGGTCACCTTCTCGGTGCGCCACATGATGATCTCGAAGGTCCGCGGCACCTTCGGCATGAAGAGCGCCACGATCGTCGCTCCCGAGAACCCCCTCGAGGCCACCGTCGAGGCCTCCGTCGACGTCACCTCGGTCGACACCAAGGACGAGGGCCGCGACCAGCACCTCCGCTCCGCCGAGTTCTTCGACGTCGAGACCTACCCGACGATGGACTTCCGCTCCACCGGCGTTCGCGTCGAGGACGGCGACTTCCTCGTCGACGGCAACCTGACCATCCGCGGCATCAGCAAGCCCGCCACCTTCGCGCTCGACTTCGGCGGCTTCGGCACCGACCCGTGGGGCAACTACAAGGCCGGCGCCACCGCGAAGACGGTCGTCAACCGCGAAGACTTCGGTCTCACCTGGAACGCCGCCCTCGAGACCGGCGGCGTGCTCGTCGGCAAGGACGTCACCATCGAGCTCGACCTGCAGCTCGCGCTCCAGGCGTGATCTCGCCGCAGCTCGCGCTGCGGACCTGAAACATCGCGAAGGCCCCGGGTGCTCGGCATCCGGGGCCTTCGTCGTCCCCGCGGGGTGATTCTCGCGGGGCGTCAGGCGCGGGTTCGACCCGAGAGGCGGATCCGCTGCTGGACGAGGAGGATGCCCACGAACACGACCGCTGCGCCCACGGGCTCGTTCCACGAGATGCGCTCACCGAGCACCAGGATGCCGAGAGCCACCCCCACCACCGGCGTGATGTACGTCACGGTCGAGGCGCGGGTGGGCCCCCAGGCGCGGAGCGTGTTCTGGTTCCAGACGTAGGCGATGCCCGTGCCGAGGACCCCGAGGGCGACGATGCTCCCGACGACCGGCAGGGTCAGCTGCATCGGCTCGGCGAGGATGAACGGTGAGAGCAGCACCATGAACGCCGCCGCCGG
>JAKOMY010000237.1 GCA_022702225.1 Microbacteriaceae bacterium
AGGTACGCCGCCGAGTCGGCGACGGTGCGTGCGGCGTGAGAGCGCAGCACGCTTTCGTGGTGTCCGTGGGCGTAGGCCACGGCCGTTCGCTCCGGACCGGAGTCAGACGCCGGCGAGGGCGTCGGACGACTGCCGCGTGCGGATCGCGCGATTGACACCCGAGACGATCGCCTTGAGCGAGGCGGTAGAGATGTCTCCGTCGATGCCGACGCCCCACAACCGCTGGTCGTCGACCTGCAGTTCGACGTAGGCGGCGGCCTGCGCGTCACCGCCCGAGCTGAGAGCATGCTCGACGTAGTCGTACAGCGTCACCTCGAAACCCTGCGATCGCACGATCTCGAGGAAGGCAGCGACCGGACCGTTTCCCACAGCCGACGCGGGGTGGCTCGAGTCGCCGTCGCGCAGCGTGATGTCGAGGTGCACATCCCCCGACATGTCGCTCGCCGAGCGGGTCGAGAGCAGTTCGAAGCGGCCCCAACGCTGGTCGTCGTCCGTCGAAGGCAGGTACTCGTCGGTGAAGATGTCCCAGATCTGGCTGCTGGAGACCTCGCCGCCCTCGGCATCGGTGCGGGCCTGCACGACGCCGGAGAACTCGATCTGGAGCTTGCGGGGCAGGTCGATCGCGTGATCGGCCTTCAGCAGGTAGGCGACCCCGCCCTTGCCGGACTGCGAGTTGACGCGGATGACGGCCTCGTACGAGCGCCCCAGATCCTTCGGGTCGATCGGCAGGTAGGGAACCGCCCACTCGATGTCGTCGATGCTCTTGCCCTCTGCGTCCGCGCGGGCCTGCATCGCCTCGAAGCCCTTCTTGATGGCATCCTGATGCGATCCGCTGAACGCGGTGAACACCAGGTCGCCGGCCCAGGGGCTGCGCTCGGGAACGGGCAGCTGGTTGCAGTACTCGACGGTGCGCTTGACCTGGTCGATGTCGCTGAAGTCGATCTGCGGGTCGATGCCCTGCGTCAACAGGTTGATGCCCAGGGCGACGAGGTCGACGTTGCCGGTGCGCTCACCGTTGCCGAACAGGCAGCCCTCGATGCGATCGGCGCCGGCCAGGTACCCCAGCTCCGCGGCGGCGACGGCGGTGCCTCGGTCGTTGTGCGGGTGCAGCGACAGGATGACGTTCTCGCGGTGGTTCAGGTGGCGCGACATCCACTCGATCGAGTCGGCGTAGACGTTGGGGGTGGCCATCTCGACCGTGGCGGGCAGGTTCAGGATGACCTTGCGCTCGGGAGTGGGCTCGAAGACCTCGAGCACCTCGTTGCAGATGCGCAGCGCGAACTCCAGCTCGGTGCCGGTGTAGCTCTCGGGCGAGTACTCGTAGTAGACCTCGGTCTGCGGGATGGTCTTCTCGTACTGCTTGCACAGCCGAGCGCCCTCGAGGGCAATGTCGACGATGCCCTGCTGGTCGGTGCGGAACACCACCTCGCGCTGCAAGACGCTCGTGGAGTTGTACAGGTGCACGATCGCCTGCCTGGCACCGGCGATTGCCTCGTACGTGCGGGCGATCAGGTGCTCTCGCGCCTGGGTCAGCACCTGGATGGTGACGTCCTCGGGGATCAGATCCTCTTCGATCAGCTGGCGCACGAAGTCGAAGTCGGTCTGGCTCGCGCTCGGGAACCCGACCTCGATCTCCTTGTACCCCATCTTCACGAGCAGGTCGAACATGACGCGCTTGCGCTCCGGGCTCATCGGGTCGATGAGCGCCTGGTTGCCGTCACGCAGGTCGACGGCGCACCAGCGGGGGGCGACCTCGATCCGCTTCGACGGCCAGGTGCGATCGGGCAGATCGACCGCGATCTGCTCGTGGAACGGACGGTACTTGTGCACCGGAGCGGACGTGGGCTTCTGGGTGTTCTTCATGATGTGTCGCTTCTTTAGATTCGTTCGGTGGGGCCGACGACGATCTCCGCGACGAGGAAGGCCCTTAGATCGAGGACTCGTCGCGGCAACTAAGAAGAAGCTGGCCACCGAAGCGCATGCAGCGATCGTAGCAGTCCCTCACGCGCCGCACGCGTCCCCGGACGTCCACTCGCGATCGAGAACGGCGTAGACGAGCAGGTCGCTCCATCGCCCCTTGAACCACTCGTTCTCGACGAAATGCGCTTCGCGACGCAGGCCGAGGCGCTCGGCCAGCGCCACGGAACGCGCGTTGTCGGCGTCGATCTGGGCGACGAGACGCCGGAGGCCGTAGACCTCGAACGCCGTGTCGATGAGCGCGCGCACCGCCTCGGTGGCGAGACCGCGACCCGATGCCGCCGGGCTCACGACCCACCCGATCTCGGCGGATCCTGCCTCGATGTCGAGGTGGAAGAGCACAAGGTCACCGATCACCGTGCCGTCATACTCGATGACGAGCATGACACCGCCGCGCTCGCCCTCGAGCGAGGTCCCTCCCATGAGGTGGCCGTTGCGGCGGCGGATGTCGTCGGGCGACTGCGGCTCGAACGGCAAGAAGCGGCAGACGTCGGCGTCGCCGCGATAGGTCGCCATAGCCTCGAGGTCGCTCTCTTCGAACGGACGCAGATGCACGCGCTCGCGATCGACCTGGAGCGACTCCGGCGCCGGGGGCAGAGAGAACGGTGACCCACTCACGGCAGCAGCGCGACCTTCCCGCCGGGGTGGCCGTCCATGACGAAACCGACGGCCTCGACCGCCTCGGTGAGGGAGTACGTCCGAGCGAGGGGGACTTCGAGATCACCGGATGCCGCCAGCTCGAGCACCCGGGCACGGGCGATGTCACGGAAGCGGGCGCTCTCGGGGCGCGAACCGGCGATCCACAGCACGCCGTCCTTCTTCGCGCGCTCGGGGTCGACGATCGTGACGATGCGGTCGCGCTCGGCGACGAGGGCGAGGGAGACGTCGAACGCCTCGTCGGTGCCGACGGCGTCCCACGCCGCGGCGATGGGGGCGCCTTCTGCCGCCGCTTCGACGCGCTCGCGCAGACCGACGCCGTAGGCCACCGGAATGCCGCCGTAGCGACGGACGCGGTCGGCCGAGTCCTCGGCATCCGGCCCCACCGTCCCGATGACTCGGACACCGAGTTCGCGCGCCTGCTGGAGCAGGCTGACGCCCACCGCACCGGAGGCGGCATGGAGCAGGACGGTGTCACCCTCGACGACACGGGTGACCTGGATCATCTCGGCGGCGGTGGTGCCGGCGAGCAGGAGGTTCGCGGCCTCGGGGTGCGAGAGGTTCGCCGGCTTTGCGAAGACGTCGCGCGCGGGGACCGTGAGTTCGGTGGCGTAGGCGCCGTGCACGCGGAAAGCGACGACCTCATCGCCGACGCGAAGCGGGCCCGAGCCGCCCAGGGCATCGGGGCCGACGGCGATCACCTCGCCGGACAGCTCGTAGCCGATCGGCACGGGGAACTCGGCGCCGGGGCGCGCGGTGGCGACGTGCTTGGCGTCCGCGGGATTGACACCCGCCGCGTGCACCCGGACGCTCACTTCACCCGGGCCGGGAGGCGCGAGCTCGACCTCGTCGAAGCTCCACGTGTCGATCGGGCCCGGAGCCGGGGCCGTCCACCTCATCGCCATGGTCACGCCTTTCGTTGCGGATGTTCGCCGCCGAGCCGCGACCGGGCACGACAGGTTCGGAGAGGGGCGGTCAGAAGCCGAGGCGACCGAGCTGCTTCGGGTCGCGCTGCCATTCCTTGGCGACGCGGACGTGCAGGGACAGATAGACGCGACCGCCGACGAGCGGCTCGATGCCGGCGCGGGCGCGCGCTCCCACGTCGGCCAGGCGCGAACCCTTCTTGCCGATGATGATCGCCTTCTGGCTGTCGCGCTCGACGACGATGTTCGCCCAGACGTCGGTGAGGTCGCTGTCCTCGCGCGGAGCGACGTCGTCCACGGTCACCGCGATCGAGTGCGGGAGTTCGTCGCGAACGCCGTGAAGGGCTGCCTCGCGGATGATCTCGGCGATGCGGTCCTCGAGGGCCTCGTCGGTGACGACGTCGTCTGCATACAGCGCGGGGCCGACCGGCATGAGGGCGAGGAGCTCGTCGCTCAGCACGTCGAGCTGGTCGTTCGTGACGGCTGAGAGCGGGATGACCGCAGCCCAGTCCTCGCGAAGCGCGTCGACCTCGATGAGTCGCTCGGTGATCTGATCGCGCGTCGCGGCATCTGTCTTCGTGACGAGGGCCACCTTCTTCGCGCGCGGGTAACCCGAGAGCGATTCGGCGATGCGGCGATCGCCGGGACCGACCTTCTCGGTCGCGGGGGCGCAGAACGCGATCACGTCGACGTCGCCGAGCACCTGTTCGACGAGATCGTTCAGACGCTGACCGAGAAGGGTGCGAGGACGATGGATGCCGGGAGTGTCGACGACCACGAGCTGACCGCCGGGACGGTTGACGATGCCGCGGATGGCGCGGCGGGTGGTCTGCGGCTTGTCGCTCGTGATGGCGACCTTCTCGCCCACCAGGGCGTTGGTCAGCGTGGACTTGCCGACGTTCGGCCGGCCCACGAAGGTCACGAAGCCGGATCGGGTGTCGGTCATCTGTCGTTCCTCTCACGCGGCGAGGGCTCTGCCTCGGCGTCTTCTTCGTCCATCGTCTCAGCCCGCTCCACGATCACCGTGGCGATACCGCGGTTGCGACCGCGCGAGGCGCCCCCGGTCATGACGAGACCGGAGTGCTCGGCCGTCGCGCCCGGCTGTGGGATGCGGCCCAGGGCCTTGCCCAGAAGGCCGCCGATGGAATCCACGTCTTCGTCGTCGAGTTCGAGACCGAACAGGTCGCCGACCTCGTCGAGGCCGAGGCGCGCGTTGACGCGGTAACGGCCGTCGCCCAGTTCCACGATCTCGGTGGACGGGGCGTCGTACTCGTCGGCGATCTCGCCCACGAGCTCTTCGATCAGGTCTTCGAGGGTCACCAGGCCCGCGACTCCGCCGTACTCGTCGACGACGAGGCAGACGTGCACGGCGTCCTTCTTCATCTGCTGGAGAAGGGTCTCTGCCTTCATCGACTCGGGGACGAAGACGGCCGGACGCGCGATGCGCCGAATCGGGGCATCGCGCCAACCGGCCTCGTCACGGAAGCCGAACTGGACGAGGTCTTTGAGGTACAGCACGCCGACGACGTCGTCCGCCTCGTCGTCGGCGAGGGGGATGCGGGAGACCCCCTTCTCGAGGAACAGCGCGAGTGCCTCGCGGGAGGTGGCCGCGGCATCCACGCTCACCATGTCGGTGCGGGGGACCATGACTTCGCGCACGTAGCGGTCGGTGAAGTCGAAGACCGAATGGATGAGCTCGCGGTCGTCTTCTTCGATGAGCTCGTTCTCGGCGGCCTCGTCGATGATGCTGAGCAGCTGCTCCTCCGACGCGAACGACGTCGAGTGCGGCACCCCGGGGGTCACACGGTTGCCGACCGCGACGAGACCGTGCGCGAGCGGGCCGAGAAGAATCCGCATCCCCCGCACGATGGGGGCGCCGCCGGTCAGCAGGCCGCGTGCATGCTGGCGACCCACCGAACGGGGGCTGGCCCCGACGGCGACGAACGAGATGCCCGTCATCAGCACGGCCGCGGCGATCACC
>JAKOMY010000282.1 GCA_022702225.1 Microbacteriaceae bacterium
GCGGCGGACGGCCGTGGGCGAGGGGCCGCGGGGGTCAGGCGCTGCACGCGAGACGCGACTGGATGTCGCGCATCGCGTCGAGCTCGGCCGACTGGCCGGTCACGATCGCACCGGCGACCTCCTTGACGCGGGCATCGGTGCCGAGCTCGATGACGGCCTGCGCCATGGGGATCGCTCCCTCGTGGTGGCGGATCATCAGGTCGAGGAACAGACAGTCCGCGGGGCGCCCCTCGTCGCTGCGCAGCTCGTCGAGCTGGGCGTCGGTGGCCATGCCCATCTCGGCGAGCAACTGCTCCTGTGTGAGCGCGGCGGTGTCGCCGTGGCTGTGTTCGCCCGACTTCTCCATCCACGTCATCAGCGGCTGACTCGAAGACTGGGGCAGGCCCCACTGCACCAGCCACCCGTACATCTCGCCGCGCTGACCCGACTGGGCGGTGGCGATGTCGTACGAGAGGGTGCGCAGCTCGTCGTCGTCGGTCTTGCGGTAGATCTCCATCGCCATGAGCACGGCCTGCGTGTGGTGCACCTGCATGTCGCGCGCGAAACCGGCCTCGGCCGAGTTCTCGCCGGGGTGCGCGGGCGCTGCCGTCGCGCCGAACGCGGTGAAGCGGCCGACCGCGAAGGCGACGGCGATCACCGCGACGGCGACGAGGGCGACGACGACCCAGCGGACCGCGGGGCGAGCGACCGGGGCGTCGTCGGTCATCAGGCCTTGCCCGGACCGTCGATGGCTCCCGAGCACGCGGCGTTCGGCTCGGGGGCGTTCTGGCTGCGCCAGAACTCGGTGAAGAACTCCGCGATGCGCGGGTCGGTCGGGTCATCGAGCTTCAACTGGTGGTTCCACGCGCTGACCGCGACCGGGGTGTCCATGCCGGGGTAGGGCGAGAGAAGGGCGTAGCTCGAGGGCATGACGGCCTTGAGGGCGTCGATGCCGGCCTGGTCGACACGCTCCGGGTCGTAGGTGATCCACACGGCGCCGTGCTCCATCGAGTGAACCGCATTCTCGTTCTGCTGCGGCTCGGTGTAGATGCCGCAGTTGAGCCAGATCGGGTTGTGCGGGCCGCCGGCGGGCGGGTTCTGCTCGTAGGTCACGGCACCCTGCACGTGATCGGAGCGGTTCTCGAACGTCTGCACACCGCTGATCTCGCGGCCGGTGCTGTTGCCCGCCTGGTAGCTGGTGGGGGGAGCGGGGGCGAAGGCGAAGGATGCCACGACGAGGCCGATCACCGCGACGGCGGCCGTGGAACCCACGACCCACCACACGAGCTTGCCGCGCTTACGCTTCGCGACCTGCTTCTGGTACTCGGCCAGCTTCTCTTGACGCTTCTGCTCACGCTGCTGCTTGACGGTGAGGTCGATCTGGGCCTGCTTGGCGGGGTTACCGCTGGCTCGCTTGTCGGAGGGGGAGGTCATGCGCTGTGTTCTGTCTCTCTTCGGGGCGGGACACATCGGCAGCCGCCGACGTCCCCAGCCTATGCGGGTGAATGGGCCGATGGCCTGGGAGGAACCCGCGAGCCCGGGATGGTGGCGTGCGGGTGGTCACGGTAGTATGACGATGTCGAATCGATTCGAGGTTCGACGATCCCCCCTCTTTTCTCAGCCCGATTCCATCGGGCTGTCCGTGTTGCGAAACGAAATCAAACGCGTGCTCGATACTGCCTCCCACCCCGTCATCCCCTCGTCGCCCCGCTCGCCGCAGACGAACACCGGCGCCATCCGCGCGATCGGCAAGAACCCCGCCACCGCCCCGATCGTGCTCCACCCGGGCGACGCCATCCCCGCCTCCCGCCGCCTGCTGTACATCCTGGTGCTCGGCGCGCTCACAGCCCTCGGCCCGTTCACGATCGACCTCTACCTGCCGGCGTTCCCCGTGCTCGAGGCCGACTTCCAGACGACCGCGGCGGCGATCCAGCTCACGCTCACCGGCACCATGATCGGCTTCGCGCTGGGCCAGCTCATCGTGGGCCCGCTCAGCGACAAGGTCGGCCGTCGCCTTCCCCTGCTCTCGGTCACCGCTCTGCACGTGGCCGCGAGCATCTTCGCCGCCTCGGCGCCGACGCTCGAGACCCTCTCGATCGCGCGCGTGCTCATGGGTGCGGGTGCCGCCGCCGGTGGTGTCGTGGCCGCGGCCATCATCCGCGACCTGTTCGGCGGTCGCCGGCTCGTCGTGATGCTCTCGCGCATGGCCATGGTCTCGGGCGTCGCGCCCGTGCTGGCGCCCCTCGCCGGCTCCGCTCTGCTGCTGGTGATGAACTGGCGCGGCATCTTCGTCGTCCTCGCCGTCTACGGCGCCGTCATGCTCGTCTCGGCGATCCTGTTCGTACCCGAGACCCTTCCGCCGGCTCGCCGCGGCGGACCCGGTGCCACGACCGTCTGGCAGCGCTACGCGAGCGTGTTCCGCGACCGCGTCTTCATCGGGGTGCTCATCATCGGTGCGATGACCTTCAGCGGGCTGTTCTCGTACCTGTCGGCATCCTCGTTCCTCTTCCAGGTGACCTACCAGTTCAGCGCGCAGGGCTACGGCGTGCTGTTCGCCGCGAACTCCATCGGCGTCGTCGTCGGCGTGCAGGTGGCTTCGCGCCTCGCCGCCCGGTTCGGGCCGCAGTGGGTGCTGGCCGTCTCGACAGCGGTGCTCGTGCTCGCGGGCGGTGCCATCGTGCTGACCGACCAGCTGGGCCTCGGACTGTGGGGCACGATCGTGCCGCTGTTCTTCTTCATGACCGCGTGCGGATTCACGTTCCCGTGCGCCCAGGTGCTCGCCCTCGACCGCCACGGCAAGGCCGCGGGAACCGCGCAGTCGATCATCGGTGCGGCGAACTTCGGCGTGGCCGGGATCATCTCGCCGCTGGTCGGTCTGCTCGCCACCGGTTCGGGTATCACCGCGACGACCATGGCCTCGGTCATGCTCGGCTGCGCGGTCATCGGCGTGCTGTCGCTGTGGCTGCTCGTGCGCCCGCGCACGGTGGAGCGCCTCGCGCCCTGACCAGCCTCGCCAGCCGGTCGGCGGCGCGCACATTACCAGGTCGGTCCCGGGGGTTCGCTCCCGGGACCGACCCATTCCCCCGTCGCCGCCGAGGCGGCATCATGAGGCGATGGATGCCTCCGCGATCGACGACGTGCTGGACACGCGCCCGCAGCGATTCCGTGCGACGGTGGGCGTGGTGTGCATCGCCCTCGCGTGCGCGCTCGGCGCATGGGTGTTCTTCCGCGGGCCGAGTCCGTTCGCGCTCGACGTGTGGTGGAACCAGCTCTTCGCATCGTCGCCGTCACAGCCGCTGCTGATCTTCTCGATCGTGATGGACACGGTCGGGGGCCATCTCACCGCCGTCGTGATCGTGCCGGTCCTGGGTGCTCTGGCACTCTTCCTCTCGCGTAGGCGATGGTCGGCGCTGTACTTCCTGACCGCCTCGGTGGGCAGCGCTCTGCTCGTGCAGGTCGTCAAGCACACGTTCGGCCGCGCGCGACCGGAAGACATCCTCATCATCAGCGATTACGGATCGTTCCCCTCGGGGCACACGGCCAACGCGGCGACCATCGCGGTGGTCGCCGCCGTGCTCTTTCCCGCGTTCTGGGTGCGGATCGTGGGGGTGGCGTGGGTGGTGCTGATGGCGTTCAGTCGCACGTACCTGCACGCGCACTGGCTCTCGGACACCGCGGGTGGAGCGCTCATCGGTGCCGGTGCCGCCCTCGTCCTGGCGGCGGCGTTCTCGCGTCTGCGCGCCCGCGACGAAGACCGACTGGCGATTCGCAAGACACGCGAAGCGGATGCCAGGGCAGCGGTCGAGTCGTAGGCTGTCGCGCATGAGCGAGCCCGGCGACGCGCCCTCCGTTTCCGTCGAAGATCCATCGGCGGCCGATGCCGAGGTCGCGCGTCTGCGCGCCGAGGCCGACGCGGCCGAAGCCGAGCTCCGGCTGGCACGCGCTCGCGCCGACCTCGCCGCGGCGGAGGCGGCCGCTGCGGCGGCGCGTGCTCGTGCGGCGGGTGCGGC
>JAKOMY010000287.1 GCA_022702225.1 Microbacteriaceae bacterium
AGGGCGGGGTCGCCACGCGCGATCGCTTCGCCGAGACCGGGATCGCCTCGTACCTCTCCCCCACCGACTGCGACGGCGACGTGAGCTTCAACGCCGGAGGAAAGCGCACCACGCCCCTCACGGTCGAGACGCTGTACGGCGAGATCCGCGACCTCGCGCGCATCTTCGACGTGTCCGACCGTGGCGAAGCGCTGGTCCAGTCACTGCAGCAGCGGGCCGCGGCGGCGACCGAGGGCATCGACTTCGAGGGCCACACCGTGGCCTTCTGGTTCGCCGACACCAAGACCCCGTACGTCGCCGGCGGCTTTTCGAACGCCGCTCTGCTGGCATCCACCACGAAGATGACCAACGTGTTCGCCTCGCAGACGGACGACTGGCCCGCAGTCGGCTGGGAGAGCATGGTCTCGGCCGACCCCGACGTTCTCGTCCTCGGCGACCTGCAGCGCGACCGCTTCCCGGGCGACCGGCTCGCCGACAAGATCGCCTTCCTCGAGAGCGACCCCCTGACGAGCACCATGACCGCCGTGAAGAACAAGCGCTACATCGCGTTGCACGGCGCCGAGCTCAACCCCTCGATCCGCTTCGTCGACGCACTCGACAAGATCCGTGCGTGGTGGGACGAGAACGGGAGCACCCTCTGAGCGCGAGCGTCGTCTCGCGAGCCCGGCTCGGTCGGGGCTCCGCGGGACTCGGCATCGTGCTCGCCCTCGTCGGGCTCGTGGTGCTGGTGATCTCCGTCGGCGTCGCCGTCACGCTGGGACCGGCCGACGTGTCACTGGTCAACGTGCGCGACGTGCTGCTGAACCACCTGGGTCTGACCGACATCCCGGTCAAGGCCGCCAAGAACGCGATCGTGTGGGAGGAGCGCCTCCCCCGCGCCCTCGTCGCGGCGTGCGCAGGCGCAGGACTCGCCCTGTGCGGTGTCGTCATGCAGTCGCTGCTGCGCAACCCCCTCGCCGAGCCGTTCGTGCTCGGGGTCTCGTCGGGAGCATCGACCGGTGCCGTCGTGATCGGCGTGCTCGGAATCGGCGGCGGAGTGCTCGGTCTCTCGGGCGGGGCCTTCGTCGGCGCGCTCGTGGCCTTCGGCCTCGTGCTGCTGCTCTCGCGCTTCACCTCGGGCGGCACCTCCGGCGTGATCCTCGCCGGTGTCGCCAGCACGCAATTCTTCTCGGCGCTGACCTCGCTCGTGGTGTTCGCCGTGGCCGACAGCGACGAGACGCGCGGGGTGATGTTCTGGCTCCTCGGCTCGCTCGAGGGCATGCGGTGGGACAAGGTCGCGCTCTGCGCCGTCGTGGTCGTCGTCGGCGGCGCCGTGTGCCTGTTCGCCGCGCGCGCCCTCGATGCCTTCACCTTCGGCGACGATGTGGCCGCCTCCCTCGGCATCCCGGTCGCTCGTACGCGCATCGGCCTGCTCATCGTGACGGCCCTGATGACGGCCGCGCTCGTCAGCGTGGTCGGCGCGGTCGGTTTCGTGGGACTCGTCGTACCGCACGCGGTCCGGCTGATGGTGGGTCAGCGTCACGTGCGCGTCGTTCCGCTCGCAGTGGTCGTCGGCGCCGTGTTCATGGTGTGGGTGGATGCCGCGACCCGCACGCTCTTCGCCCCCACACCCCTGCCGGTGGGGGTCGGAACGGCGCTGGTCGGCGTCCCGGTGTTCGTGGCCCTGCTCGTTCGACGGAGGAGCCGCGCATGACGCTCGAAACCCGCGAGGTCCGCTGGACGCGGGGCGGTGCTCTGGTCGTCGACGACGTGTCGCTTCGCCCCGAACCCGGCTCGACCGTGGGCCTTCTCGGTCCGAACGGCTCGGGCAAATCGTCGCTGCTGCGCCTGCTGCAGGGTGCCGCGCGCCCCGACTCGGGCGACGTGCTGCTCGACGATCGACCGCTGGGCGAGTGGCGTCGCCGCGAGGTGGCGCGATCCGTCGCCGTGGTCACGCAGCACGCCGAGACCGACGCCGACATCGTCGTCCGCGACGTCGTACGCCTCGGCCGCACACCGCACCGCCCGGTATGGGGCGGCTCCACCACCGGCGACGAGGCCGCGATCGATGCGGCGCTCGAGCGCGTGGGCCTCACCGACAAGGCCGATCGCCTCTGGCACACCCTCTCGGGAGGCGAACGCCAGCGCGCCCAGATCGCTCGCGCTCTCGCCCAGGAGCCCCGCGAACTGCTGCTCGACGAGCCCACGAACCACCTCGACATCCGTCATCAACTCGACGTCCTGGCCCTCGTGGCCGCCCTCCCCGTGACGAGCATCATCGCGCTGCACGACCTCAATCTCGCCGCGACCTACTGCGACAGCGTGCTCGTGCTCCGCGCCGGCCGCGTCGTGGCGGCGGGGGCTCCCGCCGAGGTGCTCACCCCGGCGCTCATCGCCGACGTCTACGAGGTCAAGGCGCGAGTGATCCCGGATGCCGAGACCGGACGCTCCACGATCCTGTTCGACGGGCCGCTGGCATCCTGACCCCTCTTCTGAGGCTCAGGGCGCCACGACGGAGAGAGTGAAGTGGATCGTCTTACCGTCGGGGCCCGTGAGGGTGGCGGGAGTCTTGCCGACGGCGTGGGGCAGGAACCCGGGCCGGAAGACCGAGCCCTCGGACGGCCCTCCCGGCGAGAAGTCGGCGATCGCGACATCGCCCGTCGACCCGGTCCACTCCGCCTCGGTGCCGTCGGGCACGGCGACCACGAGCGAGGTGCCGATCTTCACCGTCGCCTCTTTGCCGTCGAGGTCTTCGGGCGAGGCGACCGTCGGCGCAAAGGCCTGATCGTCCACCGAGGCGGCGGGACTCGGGGCCTCGGCCGCGGGCACGGACGGGGCGTCGGAGGCCGCGGGCGTGCAGCCCGCGAGCACCACGCCCGCGGCGACGACCGCGGCGAGCCGGAAAGCGAGGGAGCGCTTCACGAAGACCTTCTTTCGCGAACGGAGACGCGGATCGCGACTCTCGATCGGATGCTAGCCCTCGAAGTCTTTGACGACGCCGAACGCGCGCAGACTCAGTCGCCGATCGGGATCTCGATCGAGGTGACCGCCGAGCTGTCGAGATCGAGCAGCCCCGGCACCGCCGCGGGTTGCTCGTCATCCGGCAGCAGTTCCGCCCGGGTCTTCGGCCGCGCGGGCTCGCCGGGAAGCCCCGCCCACTCGCTCGGTTCTTCGGGTCGCTGTACGAAGAGTCCCATGGGTCTATCCTCTCCCCGCTCTGCGGTTCACGGCAGAGGGTGGGCTGTGAAGAACGTTTCGATCAGGGCGGTGGCCGAGACCGCCGTCGAGCCCGAACCGGCCGCGCCGGGCCAGACGTGCCCGCCCCCGTCGATCCGGTAGTGCACGAGAGCACCGGGGGCGCGGCATCCGGTCCAGGTCTGCCTCTCGACTCCCCCGGCGACGGTCTCCGGGCGCGGGTCGGACGCGCAGCCGTTGCGGATCGCCAGCTGCGACAGCCACAGCGACACCGGCGCGACGCTCGCATCGTGGCGCGTACCGCCGTCGTACGGGATGACCTCGTCGGCGGTGCCGTGGAACGCAATCACGGGGACAGGGGGTGCGCTCGGGCAGGGCGGATTGGTCGCGGGGTAGATCGCCCCCGACACCACGGCGAAGGCGGCGATGCGCTCGGGGAGAGCGCACGACAGCAGAGAGACGAACCCGCCGCCATTCGAGATGCCGGCGGCGAAGACGCGCTCGCGGTCGATGCAGAGACGGGACTCCACGTCGTCGAGCAGCGCAGAGACGAAGGCGACGTCGTCGGCGCCCGAGGAGTAGGGCGCGCCCTGCCAGCCGGTTCCTGCCGCGGTGTCTGCCGGCTGGGGGTAGACGACGACCGCGCCGCTGTCGTCGAGACCGCTGAGTCGCTCCACTTCGCCGGTCGGCATACGGTATCCGGCGAAGGCGAGGATGAGGGGTGTGGGTGAGGTGTTCGTCGTGGCCGCCGGGACGTACATGCTGAACGTACGGGGTGCTCCGTCGACGGTCACTGCGAGCGGTGTGCTCGTGCCCGACTCGAGCGACGGGATCGTGCCGCAGCCCGACGCCGGCGCCGGCTCCGCGGGGCTCTCGCTGCATCCCGAGAGGGCGAGCCCGCCGAGGATCGCGGCGAGGACGACGAGCGGGCGGAGGCGCATCGGGTCATCCTACGGTTCGCCTCGGAACGGGCTCTCCCGACCGTCTGCCGTGCCGTGACGGGGATAGGCGAAAGGCCCGAGATCTCCAGGATCATCGGGCCTTTTCGCGAAGCTGGGGTACCTGGACTCGAACCAAGAACAACGGAACCAGAAACCGCCGTGTTGCCAATTACACCATACCCCAATGGCTTCGAGCCGTAACTCGTGCCGAGGATCAAGCTTACGCGAGACCGGGCCCAGCGCCAAACCAGAGCCCCGCGCCACGCGTCCCGGGCGCGTCCCGGGGCTCGAGGTTCGGGCCACGAGACG
>JAKOMY010000349.1 GCA_022702225.1 Microbacteriaceae bacterium
TCTGGCAAGTCGCCGCCGAGGTGGCGGCAACGACCGTCCGTCCCGCAGGCGTGGGAACCCGCACCGGGGTAAGGGTTTTCGTCTCCGTGTCCCAGTTCTTGCACTGGCTGACGAACCGCCCCCAGTACCAGACCGAGCCATCAGTCCCGGTCGATACTGCCGTCAACTGCGTGTATGAGAGGCTTCGCATCGCAATGTTGTCGGGGAAAGCAACCTTGACGGGGGTTCGATTAAGGAACGTTCCCGTTCCCAGGCTGCCCACCTTCATGTCGTCGGCTCCCCATGTCCACACGGAACCGTCGCCTCGCACCACCCCGGCAGCTGTGTAACCTGCACTGAACGACGTTTTCGACGATGTCGACGTGCGTGCCTTGGGGTACGCGTCCGCCGTGTGATTCACCCCACCGGAATAGACGGTCGTCGGGTCGGCATCATTGATCGTTCGCGTGACGGTGTAGGTCGCGCCTGTCGTCACGTCGTTTGCCTTCGCCCAGGTCTGCTGCTGCGCGTCGTCCCACGAGACGTTGATCCCATCAACCCGACTGGTGGCGGAGAGGCCCGACACGGGATCGAGCGTGGCGGCTCCATATGAGTTCGCTCCGACGCTCTTGGTGGCGGTGAACCAGGCGCCCGTCGCGCTCGGCGGCGCCACGATCCCCGCGGACACGACCGCGCCGACCAGCACGGCTGCGCCGAGGACTCGCGGCGATCGACGCTTCGATCGCGTCGCTCGTTGGGTGAAGTGGAAGGGTCGGCGCACGGTCTCTCTCCTGAGGTGCTGCGCTCGCGGGATGGGATCAGAGCGCATTAGGGCTACAAAAATACCCCAATAGGGTCTACACGGAACGATACGGTATAAAGTTCCTATTCGGAACTGCGCTGTCGTTCGAAGACTCTCGTCACGATCCCTCGTGGCGTGATGAGAGTCGTGCCGAGGGGCAACCGGTGAACGCAGCTGCGACCGCAAGGCCTTCCGACACCGGGGCAGCGGTCCGCCGGAAACGTCCCCGTGACACTCCGGCGCTAGCGTGACGCTCATGTACGAAGACTTCGGACGCTGACGGGTCCACGACCTCGCGCGACCGCCGACTCGGCGCTCGCATCATCAGCGTTCCCACCGGCGCCCCATCGCGCGGGTGGGCGAACCGAAACGGAATCTCTCCATGTCATCGTCAGATCTCGCGAATCTCATCGGCCTCGCCGGCGTCACCCTCGTGGTGGTCAGTTACTTCCTCTTGCAGGCGGGGCGCGTGCGCGTCGAGCAGTTGCGCTACTCCCTGACCAACGCGATCGCCTCGACCCTCGTGCTCGTCTCGCTCGCCGCCCATTGGAACCTGTCCTCGGCGGTTATCGAGGCCTTCTGGCTGCTGATCAGCCTGTACGGCTGTGGGAGGTGGATGCGCACGCGTCGTCGCGCATCCTCTTCCGCCTCGTAGCGGCATCCTGTTCGGACCGTCGTGTCCGGCTGTCGTCTTCGGACGGCGGCCGGACACGATCGGGGCTTCGCGGGCACCCCACGCACGGCCCGCGCGCCTCGCGCTCTCAGCCCGGCTGCCACAGATCAGCAGAATCGGGTCCACGCAGCGGAATCGGATGCCGCGCCTGACACGGTCTGAATCCGTTGCGCGGATCCGTGTGAGCAGCACGGGTGTCCGCGAGTTCGCCCGGAGGCACGGGATGATGGGGACGGGCCGGGGCCCTGTCTCCCCGTCCCAGAACGGCGAAGTATGCGCATCGTCATCGCCCCCGACAAGTTCAAGGGCACGCTGACCGCGCGTGAGGCGGCGGATGCCATGGCCCTGGCGGTGCGCGAGCGGTGGCCCGGCGCCGAGATCGCGATCGTGCCGATGGCCGACGGGGGAGACGGTACTCTCGACGCCCTGGGCGGGGCGAACGTCTCCGACGAGGTGACCGGACCGCTCGGCGAACCCGTGCGTGCCGCCTGGCGGCTCGACGGCCGAGCCGCCGTGATCGAGTCGGCGGCGGCATCCGGGCTCGTCCTCGCCGGGGGTGCGGAGGCCAACGACTCCTGGGGCGCGACGACACGGGGCGTCGGCGAGCTCATCAGGCTCGCCCTCGACTCGGGGTCGATCCGGATCGTGGTGGGGACCGGCGGCGTCGCCGCGACCGACGGCGGCCGCGGCGCGATCGAGGCGCTGGGCGACCACGTGCCGTTCGCTCCCGGGCAGGTGACGGTGCTCACCGACACGACCACGACGTTCGTCCACGCGGCCAAGGTGTTCGGTCCGCAGAAGGGCGCCGACGCGGCACTCGTCGAGCGCCTGACGGAGCGATTGCGGGCGGATGCCGCGGACTGGGCCGAGCGCTTCGGACTGGACGTTTCGATCGTGCCGAGGTCGGGGGCCGCCGGTGGTCTGTCGGGTGCTCTGCTCGCGGCCGGTGCCGAGGTCGTCGACGGTGCGGCCTACGTCGCGCAGGCGCTCGAGCTGAGCGAAGCGCTCGCCGAGTCGGATCTCGCCCTCACCGGGGAGGGCACGTTCGACGCGACGAGCATCGCAGGCAAGGGGCCGGGGCACGTGCTCTCGGTCGCCGCGCGCCACCGGGTGCCGGCCATCGTCATCGCGGGGGTCGTCGCCGCGGATGCCG
>JAKOMY010000314.1 GCA_022702225.1 Microbacteriaceae bacterium
TACGTCGTCACGCGGCACCTCCTGCCGGCCGATGCACCGCTGTGGGGGGCTGCCCTGCGCGCCCTGCCGGCGGGCCTGTTGCTGTGGGCGCTCGCGAGACGTCGGCCCCGCGGGGCGTGGTGGTGGAAAGCGCCCGTGCTCGGGATGCTGAACTTCGGCGCGTTCTTCGTGCTCGTCTACGTCGCGGCGCAGCTGCTGCCGTCGTCGATCGCCGCCTCGATCATGGCCCTCGCCCCGCTGGCCCTCGCCGGACTCGCGTGGCCCCTGCTCGCCCAGCGCCCCACGGCACGCTGGGCCGTCGGCGCAGCCCTCGGCCTCGCGGGGGTGGCGCTCGTGGTCGGCCTCGGTACCGGAGCCGTTCCGCTCGCGGGGGTCGTGGCATCCGCCGTCGCCCTTCTGGCGTCGTCGCTGGGTGCGATCCTCACGACCCGCTGGAAAGACGACACGCCCCTTCTGGCGACCACGTCGTGGCAGCTGACCGCGGGTGGTCTCGCCCTGGTCGCCGTCGCCCTGACGGTCGAAGGTGCTCCTCCGACGGTGGATGCCACGGGCCTCGCCGCGTACGTCGGGATCGCGGTGATCGCGACGGCGCTGGCATTCGTGTGCTGGTTCACGGGACTCCGACATCTGCCCGCGGGCACCGTGGGACTCATCGGTCTGCTGAACCCGGTGACCGGGGTGCTGCTCGGTGTGGCCGTCGGCGGCGAGTCGCTCGCGCCGCCGCAGGTGCTCGGCATCGTGCTCGTCCTCGTCGCGATCGCCGTGTCGAGCCGGACGCGGGGCCGGAACCTGCCGCCCCAGGGCGAGAGGTCCGACCCTGCGCAACGGCGCTACGACCGCAGCGACACCTGACCCAGCGTCGCTTCGACGTCGACGACCGCGGTCGCCGAGTTCGAGGTGCGCAGGCCGTTGTCGACCCGGCCGAGGCCGCTGTCAGTCGTGACGTTGTACTCGTCGTCCGGCAGGGTGATGTCGGCGGATCCGGCTGTGACCGTGACCTTCGTGCGAGCGGGGGCATCGCCCTTCAACGTCGTGGCGAGGCTGCCCCCCGCGACCTCGAGCGTGGCGTCCCCGACGCCGGTGAGCGTGCCCGAGGCCGCGCCGCCCGAGACGGAGACGGAGAGCGTGCGCACGTCTCCGGCGAGATCCACGTCGCCCCCGGCGAGCTGCACGGAGAGGGAGGTGAAGTCGGCGTCGAGCCTGAGGGCGCCACCGGCGACCTCGATGCGCGCGTCGAGGTTCGTCGTGGTCGACAACCGCGGCAGGAGCAGGGTCGCGGAACCGGCGGGGTTCGACCACCCGACGACGTTCGTCCGCGGAGAGCTCACCCGCAGCGTGGTGCCGTCGCGTTCGAACGTCCAGTCGCCCGTCCCACCCCCGTCGACGTCGAGCTGCGCCTCCGACACGTCGCCGTAGGCGATCGTGAGCGAGCCGCCGGCCACGTCGACATCGAGCGCGGTGAGTCCGGTCGTCGAGGTCTCGCTCGCGGCGTACGCGGGCCCGTTGTCGCGCAGGGTGGCCGCCGCGCTCACTCCCGCCGAGACGACCGCCCCCGCGAGGACGCACGTTCCGACGACGATCGTGGCGAGCGAGACGAAGAAGGGCGTTCCGTGCCGCGGGCCCGGGTTCGACGCGGTCGAGGGTGAGTGCGAGGTCATGAGGTCGCTCCGGTGTGATCGTGGCCCAGGTGCACGAGGGCGGCGATGACGCGGCGGTTGCCGGTCTCGTCCTGCTCGAGGCCGAGCTTGGTGAAGATGGCGGTGATGTACTTCTCGACGCTCGCCTCGGACACGAAGAGGGCCTGCGCGATGGCTTGGTTCGAGCGGCCTTCGGCGATGAGGGCGAGCACCGATCGCTCGCGCTCGGTGAGTAGCTGCAGTCGCTCGTCGCGACGGCGCCGGGCCAGCAGTTGCCCGACCACCTCGGGGTCGAGCACGGTCGCTCCCCCGGCGATGCGGGCGACCGTGTCGAGGAAGTCGCGCACGTCGGCGACCCGGTCCTTCAGCAGGTACCCGAGCGAGCCCTGCCCGTCGGCGATGAGATCGCTGGCGTACTGCTCCTCGACGTACTGCGACAGGACCAGGACGGACAGCCCCGGATGCCGGGACCTCAGCGCGATCGCCGCGCGGATGCCCTCGTCGGTCCAGGTCGGCGGGAGCCGCACGTCGAGGATGCAGAGGTCGGGGGTGGTCTCCGCGACCGCGGCCTCGAGACCGTCGGCATCCGGGAGCGACGAGACGACCTCGTGGCCGTCGTCGGCGAGGAGGCGGACGAGCCCCTCGCGCAGCAGGACCGAGTCCTCGCAGATCAGGATGCGCACGGGATGCTCGCCTCCACCGTGGTCGGACCGCCCTGGGGGCTGTCGATGCGCGCGGTGCCGCCGGCCGCGGTGACGCGGTTGACGATCCCGTCCAGGCCGCCGCCGGGCGCGATCCGGGCGCCGCCCAGGCCGTCGTCTTCGACCCGTGCCCAGAGCGTCGCGTCGTCGCGCAGGCGCACGTGGACACGGCATC
>JAKOMY010000352.1 GCA_022702225.1 Microbacteriaceae bacterium
GCGGACCCGCCTGCGCGATCGTGTATCCCGAGCTGAGGAACAGCCCCGACCCGATGACACCGCCGAGAGCGATCATGACGAGGTGCCGAGCGCTCATCGCCCGGCGGAGCTGCCGCGGCTCGGACGACCCGGCGGTCTCGACGGAGGGACCCGAGGGTCGGTTCATGGGGCTTCTCGCATTCGTCGTCGAGCCCGCGTGTTTCGGGCGACCGCAGGTCAGAGTAGTTCATGACCGCTGGCGACGCTCATCGGGCACCTCCGCCCGCCGGTGGAGCTCGAAGACCCCGCCGAGACCCTCCCCGACCTCGCGACGGCGCGGAAGGCGCCGGGTGCCCGAGCGCTCAGGCGTCGGGGAACAGCTCGTCGATCGTGGTGAGCACGCCGTGGTCGAGGTTCGAGGGAGCGCGGTAGCGGGCGCGGGCGACGACCTCGGGGTGGGCCTCGCGCATCGCGTACGACCAGTCCGCGGCATCCAGCATCTCGAGGTCGTTCAGGTAGTCGCCGAACGCGGCCGTCTGTGCCGGCGTCACGTCGAGCGCGTGCTGCAGGCGGCGCAGGGCCGCACCCTTGTCGACGTCGAGGTTCATGATGTCGACCCAGTGGCGCCCCGACACCACGACCCGGTGCGTGCGGGCGACCTCTTCGAGGGCGGGCGCGACGCTGTGCTCGGCGACGGCGAAATCGTAGATCGCGATCTTCAGAACGTCGTCGTCGACCGCGAGCACGTCATCGACGGCTTCGAGAGCCGCGTAGTACGTGTCGGCCTCGGCACGGAAGGCATCGTCTCTGCGCTCGATGTACGCCGAACGCTTTCCGCACAGCACGACGCCCAGGTCGAACCCCCGCTCAACGAGGTCGCGAAGGTGCCGGATGACGCGCTCGACGATCTCGCGATCGATGGTGTCGGATGACACCTCGACGCCCTTGCTCACGACGTAGGCACCGTTCTCGGCGATGAACGTCATCTCGCCGGCCGCGTCGCCGAACGAGCGCTGCAGTGTGGCGAGCTGCCGCCCCGAGGCGGGAACGAAGGCGACGCCGCGCTCCGCCAGCCGCGGCAGGAGCTCCCACAGGGGCGCGGGGACGTTCCCCTCGCCGTCGAGCAGGGTGCCGTCCATGTCGACGGCGATGAGGCGGATGTCGTGGGTCACGGTCCCATCCTCCCAGGCGGGCGGCGCGCGGTTCCCGCTCGGCGGGAGGGCTGATTGACTCGGAGAATGAGCCTCGAACGGTGCCGACCGGATGACGTCGGAGCGTTGACGCACTTCCTCGGGGGCGTCGATCTCACCCTGAGCGGTCTCGATGCGGCGAGCGTCCGCCTGTGGGTCGAGCGCGACCCCGCCGGCGCCGTGGTCGGCAGCACCGGGTACGAGCTGAGCGGCGACGGCCGTCACGCCCTCATCCGCAGCGTGGCGGTCATCCCGGAAGGGCGTTCTCGGGGGCGCGGCACCGGCCTGGCACGCTTCGCTCTCGCGCGGGCCGCCGAGGAGGGGGCTTCGCGCGCATGGTTGTTCAGCCGTCGTTCGGGGCCCTTCTGGCAGAGCGTGGGATTTCACCCCGCCGATCGTGACGACCTGGCCGCGGTGCTGGCTGACACCCATCAGGTGCGCTTGTTTCGGAGCACGGGCCAGCTCGAGCGCGAGATGGCCTGGTCGCGCCCGCTGGCCCTGGGCGAGTTCGACGGCACTTCTCACAACGGAGCTGGCTCGTCGTCGGGCGGCGAGGGATCGTCGGGCAGAAATCGCACGGCGGGCGCGTACGGCAGCGGTTCGTCCGCGTAGACACGACCGGACGGAGAGGTCCATTCCAGGATGCCGCCCGCTCTCTGCGTCACCTTCCAGCGGGTGAATTGCTTCTGCGAGTGATGCCGTTGGCAGAGGTGGGCGAGGTTGTCGACGCGAGTGGTTCCCCCCGACGCCCAATCGATGGTGTGATCGACCTCGCACCGCACGGCGGGAACGGCGCAACCGGGCCACCGGCAGCGCCGGTCGCGGGCGCGGAGGTGGCGGTCGATTGCCGAAGACCGCTGGTACGTGTCGGTGAAGAGCACGCATCCCGAGATCGGGTGGGTGATGACACGGTCCCACGGAACGGTCGTGGATGCGGCGAGGCTGCGGGCGGTCTCGGCATCGATGGGACCGTGACCGACGAGTTCCGCGGGGTCGAGGTTTTCCTCTTCGGGCCGCAGCATCGACAGGGCCGGCACGACGACCTGCACGCGGGCGCGGATCGCGCCGAGTACACCGGGGCCGTCCCCGGAGCGCGTGGGGTCGGCAACCGGAGCGGCGGCGAGGAGCAGATCGGCCAGGATGTCGGCGCGCAGCTGATCGGTCGTGCGTTCGTCGAGAGCGGATGCCGCGGCGGCGGGCCCGGAGGACGGCACGGCGGTCGCATCTGCGGCCGACCCGGCGGGCAGCCCGGCCGCCGCCGCGCCGCTCATACCCCGCAGACCGCCGCTTTCTCGCGCGTCGATCAGGGCGCGACTCTGCAGCGTCAGCCGGTCGTAGATCCCCACCGCGAGCACGGTAGGAAGGGTCGCGATGAGGTCGGACATGCCGTCCACACCCGGCACCACGCGGACGCACCTTGTCTCGCGGCCCCGCTGGTGCCGCTCGGTCAGCGTCGTCGGGTTGAGCTTCTCGGCGAGCGCGGCCAACCGCGAGCGCAACCGCCCGGGGCTGAGCTCGGCGGCGAGCCTCGCGGCGAGCGCGTCGAACTCCGGCACACGATCTTCGGGGAGGGCGGCTCCGGCATCCGTCACGACACGCACATGGGCTCGGGTGAGCGCACCAGCCTCCCAGGCGTCGACGACCGTCGGGTAGTCGTCGACGAGCTGCAGTGCGCGACCGATGTGAGTCTGCACCGTCCGGTCGGAGAGGTGCTTCATCGCGGCCACCTCCGACGCGATCTCTCTCATCGCCATGTCGGACGCCCGCACCGACGCCCTCTGCTCGGCGGCGCGCGTCAGACCGTATTGACCGAGAGCGGCATATGCCCGCGTGCGCCGAGCCTCGGCCGCGGCGAGGGCGGCATCGGCGGCGAGGGCCTCGGCCACGAGTGCCTCGCGCACGCCCGAACCCGCGGATTCGGCGGGATCGGGCGTCGGCGAGTGCATGTGTGCATGCTAGCGAGCACCTCCGACATTCTCAGGGCCGGAAGAGGCCTTGCGGGGAGGAATCGCGAGACGCCGCAGCTGGGGAGAAGGGGCCGCTACGAGCGCGACCTATGGAAGAGAAATGAACGCCGACGAACCCCTTCCACCCCGTTACCTCACCGTTATAGAGTGCTCGCACGGTAGTTGTTTTGCTGTGGCGACTACCGACATGTGATTGCAGGACACTCTGGTGCAGGAAAGGGCCGGTCGGGAATCTCCCGACCGGCCCTTCGTCCGTTCCGCGCCCGCGGATGCCCCGTGCGGACGCCCACGAGGCAGGATGAAGACGTGAAGGACGACGATCTGACCGAACCCGACGGGCGCCTCGTGCTCGTCCGCCACGGCGAAACCGAGTGGAGCCGCACCGGCAAGCACACCGGCCTCACCGACATCCCCCTCACCGAGACGGGCGCCTACAAGGCCGAGCTGGCGGGCACCCTCCTGGCGACCCGCCGTTACGACCTCGTGCTCACGAGCCCCCTGCAGCGCGCCGTCGAGACCGCCCGTCGTGCGGGCTACCCCGACGCGCAGCCGGAGCCGCGCCTCGTCGAGTGGGATTACGGCGCGTACGAGGGACTGACCACGCCGGAGATCGTCGAGCAGCTGGGCCGCCCGTGGACGATCTGGCAGGCGGGCGCCCCCGCCGGCGCCACCCCGGGCGAGACGGTGGAACAGGTCACGGCTCGCGCCGAATCCCTTCTCGACGACCTGCGCCCGCGCGTGCGCGCGGGAGAACAGGTGCTGGTGTTCTCGCACGCGCACTTCCTCCGCGCCCTCGCCGGCACGTGGCTGGGTCTGACGGCCGCGGGCGGCCGGTACTTCGTGCTGGGAACCTCCGCCGTCAGCGAGCTCGGGTTCGAGCACGGCTCCGAGGTCATCACGCAGTGGAATCACGTGCGCGGCCGCTGAGGTCGGACCGCTCGAAAGTGATCACGAAAATATAACGACAGCCTCTTCCCCTCCGTTACCTCACCGTTATAGAGTGCATGCACGGTAGTTGTTTTGCTGTGGCAGCTACCGACATGTGATTGCAGGACACTCTTGGTGCAGGGACAAGGGCCGGTCGGAAGCCTCTCCGACCGGCCCTTACTCTTGCTCGGCACGCGCGGCGAACGGGTCGCCGACGGCCCTACGCTGAACGTATGACCGATCGCCGTCTCGCCGTGCAGGCCTGGGAGAGCCTCTTTCGCGCTC
This sequence comes from Microbacteriaceae bacterium, assembly GCA_022702225.1. Classification (GTDB taxonomy): domain Bacteria; phylum Actinomycetota; class Actinomycetes; order Actinomycetales; family Microbacteriaceae; genus Microbacterium. The sequence continues at coordinate 4,349 of JAKOMY010000352.1, forward strand.
AGCACGAAGTCTTCGAAGACATCCGGTCGGATTTCGACAGCACCGAACTGACCCAGGCCGAGTACGACGTGCTCCTCACCGTCACGCGGGCGCCCCGCATGACGGCGCGTTTGCGCGACGTGACCGGCAACATGCTCATCAGCCAGCCCAGCGTCTCGCGACTGGTCGAGCGCATGGTGTCACGGGGCCTGCTGACCAAGTGCGCCGATCCCGAGGACGGCCGCGGATCCCTGGTCACCGCCACCGAGGACGGGGCCGTCGCCTTCCGCCGCCTCGCCGCGGCGCACGGTCGCTCGATCGCCGAGCGCATGGCCCGCCTCGACAACGACGAGCTCGCTCAGCTGCACACCCTCACCGCGAAGCTGCGCGGGCGAGACTGACCCCGAGCCGGCGCCTCAGCACTCGATGACGTTCACCGCCAGGCCGCCCTCGCTGGTCTCCTTGTACTTCGTCGACATGTCGATGCCGGTCTGACGCATCGTCTCCACGACGGCGTCCAACGACACGTAATGCGACCCGTCGCCGCGCAGAGCGAGCCGCGCCGCCGTCACCGCCGTGGACGCCGCGATCGCGTTGCGCTCGATGCAGGGGATCTGCACGAGACCGCCCACCGGGTCGCACGTGAGCCCGAGGTGATGCTCCATCGCGATCTCGGCGGCGTTCTCGATCTGCCGGTTCGTCCCGCCCATCACCGCGGTGAGGCCCCCCGCGGCCATCGCGCAGGCTGAGCCGACCTCGGCCTGGCACCCGCCCTCGGCGCCCGAGATCGAGGCGTTCGCCTTGAAAAGCGAACCCAGCGCCGTCGCGGTGAGCAGGAACCGACGGATGCCGCGCCGACGATTGGCCTCCGCCACGTCGCCGTCGTCCCACTCCGCCACCTCCCCGCGCGTCACCGCGTGCCCGTCGTAGCCGAGCAGCGCACTGCCCACGAGCTCGCCGTAGGGCGTGACCGCGTTGCCGGCACCGAGACCCGAGTCGGCCAAGAACCGCCACCAGTACATCGCCACCGCGGGCAGAATCCCCGCGGCACCGTTGGTGGGGGCCGTGACGACGCGCCCACCGGCCGCGTTCTCCTCGTTGACCGCGAGCGCGAAAGCGCCCAGCCACTCCCCCGGAAGCTCTCGGTGCCCCTCGGCCTCGATGGCATCAAGCTGGCCCCGGATGACCGCGGCTCGCCTCTTCACCTTCAGGATGCCGGGCAGCACGCCGTCGCTGTCGAGCCCGGCGTTCACGCACGCCGCCATGGCATCCCAGATGCGATCCAACCCGGCCGCGATCTCCTCGTCGGAGCGGAGCGCGGCTTCGTTCAGGCGTGCCGCCTCGGCGATCGTGATGCCGCGCTCGTCGCACAGTTCGATGAGGGTCGCCGCGTCGTCGAAGTCGAGCGGCACCGGTGTCGCGGCCACGCGCGCGGGCTCGCCCTCGCGACGGATGAAGCCGCCGCCGATCGAGTAGAACGTGTCCTCCGAAACGACGGCGCCGTCCCCGTCGCGCGCGACGAGCGTCATCGCGTTCGGGTGGCCGGGCAGTCGGGTGCGCGGCTCGAGGGCGATGTCGGTCTTGCCGAACGGGATCTCGTGCCGGCCCGCGAGCGCCAGGCTCTGCCCCTCGGGCCAGTCCGACCACGCCCGCCGGACGGCATCCGGATCGACGGTCTCGGGGTCCAGCCCCTGCAGGCCCGCGACGACCGCGTCGGGGGTGCCGTGGCCGATGCCGGTCGCTCCGAGCGAGCCGTACAGCGCGCACGAGACGGATGCCACCCGCTCGAGGACGCCGGCATCCTCGAGTCTCGCGACGAAATGGAGGGCGGCCTTCATGGGGCCGACGGTGTGGGAGCTCGAGGGTCCGATCCCGATGGAGAACAGCTCGAACGCGGAGGTGTATGCGCTCATGCGGCCAGCGTACGTCGCGCCCCGTCGCGACACCTGCTCGTCACCACTGCGCCACGCCCGGGATGCACGCCGTTCCGGGCCGATTAGACGTCTCCGATGGGTCCGGCTATGCTGGACCACGGCCTGCGCGCCGTTTCGCGCGGAGGCCCTGCGCCCGTAGCTCAATGGATAGAGCATCTGACTACGGATCAGAAGGTTAGGGGTTCGAGTCCCTTCGGGCGCACACTGTGTTGAGACAGTAA